>CAYPDO010001046.1:0-1529 GCA_964409495.1 uncultured Bordetella sp. | reverse complement strand
CACTTCGTCCAGCCCGTCAGCGCAAAGCCGCTGTCCTTCGGGAAGGCCGCATCGCCGCCCACGAAGTAGGCCAGTGCGCCGGCGCGTGTGGTGCGGAAGGTCTGCGGGTTGACGGTCAGCGTGGGCTTGAACAGCACCGCGCCCATCTGGTAGCCGTAGGCCGCGTCGATCACCTTCTCGGCCAGGGCCTTGGCGGCCGGCTGGCCGCTGCTGGTGTGGGTGGCGCTGATGTCCACCAGCGCCTTGCACCAGGCCTGCTGGGCGGCCAGCACCTCGGTCTCGGTGACCGCCTGGTTGACAACCACGGCCTGCGCAGATGCGGCGAACGGCGCGCCCAGGGCCAGCAGGGCGGCGGTGGTGGTGAGGAGGGACTTCATGGGAATACGGCTCCGTGATGGGTCGATCGGTGGGTGGGGCAGGTTGACGGCCTTGGCCGTTGCCACCCCGGCATTGAAGCCCGGCCGCTTGAAGCCCCGCTGAGCAGCGCATGAGCGCAGCCTGTCGGCTTCATGAACCGCAGATGAACGCACCCGGCCCCCTCCACCAGAGCCGCGAAAATCAGCCCATGCTGCGCCGCCGCCTGACCCTTGTGTTGACCCTGTTTGCCTCGGTGGTGGTGCTGGCCGCGCTGCTGGCCGCCGCCTCGCTGGCCGTCACCGAGCGCCAGGTGCTGCGTGGCCGCGTGGCCAGCGACATTGCCACCGGCTTCATCCAGCTCTCGGCGCAGAAGCAGCGCCTGCGCACCTGGGTGGCGCAGATGCAGCAGGGCGCGCCGGCCGATGGTGGCGTGCGCGCCGAGTTGCAGGGCGCGCTGCAGGGCACGCTGGAGCGCCTGAAGGTGCTCAGCGCCCAGGCCATCGAGCTGGACGGCAGCGCCCAGGCCAGCGAGGAGCATGCCCGCCGCCGCGACAGCCTGGCCCTGCTGAGCGAGGGCGTGGCGGCACTGGGCCGGGCGGTGGACGAGGCGCGTCCGCTGGCGCCCGGGGCCGATGCCGCGCAGGCCTGGGTGGCCTTGTCGCGCGTGTTCGACGAGGTCGAGGGCCGCGACATGCGCAAGCTGATCGGCGAGAACATCGCGCGCGAAAGCGCCGCCGTGCAGCGCGAGCGCGCCGCCGCCGATGCCACGCTGGCCTGGGTGCGCTGGCTGTGGCTCACCGCCGCGGCCCTGCTGGCCACCAGCGCCATGGCCGCGGCGCTGTATTTCGGCCGCGCGCTGCGCAACCCGCTGCAGCTGCTGAGCGAGGGCGCGCGTGCGCTGCAGGCCGGCCAGCTGGGCCACCGCATCCCCTTGGTGGGGCGCGACGAGTTCGCCGAGGTGGCCGGCAGCGTCAATGCGCTGGCCGCCGAGCTGGAGCAGCACCGCGAACGCGAATCGGCCCAGCGTCAGCGCCTGGAAGACCTGGTGGCCGCGCGCACGCGCGAGCTGGCCGATGCGCTGGCCTCGCTGCGCCAGGCCGATGGCCAGCGGCGGCGCCTGTTTGCCGACATCAGCCACGAGCTGCGCACGCCCATCGCCGCCATCCGCGGCG
>CAYPDO010001045.1:0-1531 GCA_964409495.1 uncultured Bordetella sp. | reverse complement strand
GTCGTGAAGGACGCGTTTCGCATGCTGGTAGAGAGTGCCCAGCGGTGATTGCTGCTCGATCTCGAGCATCTCCACCAGCACCCGCTCGCCGCCATGGTGATCGATCTGCGTGACGATCACATGCACCGGCAGCAGCTCATGCGTGGCCACCGGCGCGCGGCGCAGCGTGCCGTCGAAGCGGCCGGTGGCGATCTCGTTGCGCGCCACCGCGTCCACCGTCTCGCGCAGCTGGCGCGGGTCAACGAACCAGTCGTACAGGTTGCCGCGCATCAGCGAGCGCCGCGACAGCCCGGCCACGTCTTCCAGCATGGCGTTGACGAACAGCATGCGGCCATCGGGCCGCACCACGGCCACCATCGTGGCCAGCAGGTCCAGCGCGTCGAAGCGGGTGTTGCCGGCGGACGAGGGACTCGGGGCGGTGCTCATGGGGCGATCTTGGCCAGTTCACGCTTGATGGCGGCCACATCGCTTTCGCTGCGCGTGATCGCGGCCTTCAGCTCGGCGGTGCGGTCCAGGTACTTCTGGTAGTTGCGCTCGTCGCCGCGCCGCTCGGGTTCGCCGTTGTTGTAGTCGCGGCGCAGCTGCGCCAGGCGTTCCTCCTCACGGCGCAGTTCGGCCTCGAGGATGCGGCGCGCGTCGCTGTCGCGCTGGCGCTGTGCGGCCGGGTCGACCTTGGCCTCCGACGCGCGCGGCGCGCTGCCATTCGCGCTGGCACCGCCGTTGGCGCTGGACGCGGCACGCGGCCGGCCACCCTGCACGATGGTGATCGGCGCGCCATCGATGGTGCGGCAGCCCCGCGCACGCGCCTCCTCGGCGCTGAGCATGTTGGTGAACTCGTCGGCGCCGCCGGTCTTGCCCGGGCAGCGGTACACGGCGCCGGACTGCGCCGCTGCCGAGCCCGCGGCCAGGCAGCAGGCGGCCAGTGCGGCCCGCGACATCAAAACGGAGAAGGTGCTGCGCATCGTCGAAAAGGCCCGATCCGGGCCTCGGCTGCGGCCCGCCGGCGCATTGTGGCCCAGGGCCGTGTCGGGTCTGCCGCCTGCCGGGCGGCGCGTCCGCGCTGGCGCGGCAGACGCCGGCCGCCAACAAAAAAGGGCGGCTTGCGCCGCCCCCGTCGTGATCAGGCGGCGGCCCTTGCGGGGCTGCCACCCAGCCATCACAGGCTGTAGTACATGTCGAATTCCAGCGGATGCGTGGTCATGCGGAACTTGGTCACTTCCTGCATCTTCAGCTCGATGTAGGCATCGATGTAGGCATCGGTGAACACGCCGCCCTTGGTCAGGAACGCGCGGTCCTTGTCCAGGTAGTCCAGCGCCTGGTCCAGGCTGTGGCACACGGTCGGGATCTTCGCGTCTTCTTCCGGCGGCAGGTGGTACAGATCCTTGGTGGCGGCTTCGCCCGGGTGGATCTTGTTCTCCACGCCGTCCAGGCCGGCCATCAGCAGCGCAGCGAAACCCAGGTAGGGGTTCATCAGGGGATCGGGGAAGCGCGCCTCGACGCGACGGCCCTTCGGGTTCGCCACGTAGGGGAT
>CAYPDO010001044.1:0-1533 GCA_964409495.1 uncultured Bordetella sp. | reverse complement strand
GCCGCCAGCTGCTGCAGCGCGGCCAGCGCGTCAGGCACTTCCAGGCCGGGCAGGTCGCAAGCGGCGATGCCGCGCTCGGCGATCACCGCCACGGCGCCGGCGGCGCGCGCCTGGGGCAGGAAGTCGTGCGCATCGAAGCGCTCGCCGCGCAGCGCCACGAACAGATCACCCGGCTGCAGCGTGCGCGTGTCGGTGTGCACGCGGTGGATGTGGGCGGCGGCCAGCGCGGCCGCATCGGCCGCCACCAGGCGGCTGCCGGGCAGCAGTTGGTGCGCCAGCGTCAGGCTCATCATCACGGCGTCGCTCATGCCGCCCCCCGCAGCGCCAGGGCCTCGGCGGCCACGGCTGCATCCAGGAAGGGGCGCTTGACGCCGGCCACGTCCTGGTAGTCCTCATGGCCCTTGCCGGCGATCAGCACCACGTCGTTCGCGGCAGCGCTGCGCACGGCATGGGTGATGGCCTCGCGGCGGTCCTCGATCACCGCCACGTCCGTGGAGTCGGCGATGCCGGCCATGATCTGGCACAGGATGGCGCCCGGCGCTTCCAGGCGCGGGTTGTCGCTGGTCAGCACCACGGCATCGGCCAGGCGGCGGGCGATGGCACCCATCCGCGGGCGCTTGGTGGCATCGCGGTTGCCGCCACAGCCGAACACGCACCACAGCCGGCCAGCGCGTGCCGCCGCCAGCGGACGCAGCGCGGCGATGGCCTTCTCCAGCGCATCGGGCGTGTGGGCGTAGTCCACCACCACCTCGGGCTGGCCAAGCTGCGTGGCCACGCGGTCCATGCGGCCCGGCACCGGCGTCAGGCGCGGCACCACGGCCACGGCGTCGGCCAGCGCCACGCCCAGCGCACGGAGCGCCGCCAGCACCACCAGCAGGTTGTGCGCGTTGTAGTCGCCGATCAGGCCGCTGCGCAGCTCGGCGCGGGCCTCGCGGCCGTCGGCGCCGCGCTCCACCACGGTGAAGGCCAGGCCGCCGTCCACATAGCCCAGGCCGTCGGCACGCAGGCGCGCATCGCGCCGCTGCACCGCGCACGACCACACATCCAGCGCCGCCTGACCGCTCAGTTCGGCCGCCAGCGCGGCACCGTGGTCATCGTCCACGTCGATGGCCGCGGCGCGCAGGCCGGGCCAGCTGAACAGCGCACGCTTGGCGGCCCAGTAGGCGGCCATGTCGCCGTGGTAGTCGAGGTGGTCCTGCGTGAAGTTGGTGAACTGCGCCACCGCGATCGGCGCGCCGGCCAGGCGGTGTTCGGCCAGGCCGATCGACGAGGCCTCGATGGCGCAGGCCGTGCAGCCGGCATCGGCCAGCGCGCGGAACGTGGCCTGCAGCGTCACCGGGTCGGGCGTGGTCAGGCCGGTGAAATCAATGCGGCCGGGTTGGCCATCGAGTGGCGGCTCGCCCACGCCCAGCGTGCCCACCACGCCGCAGCGCCGGCCCAGCGCGGTGAGCGCCTGCGCCGTCCACCAGGCGCTGCTGCTCTTGCCATTGGTGCCGGTGGCGGCCACCACCTGCAGCGCGCGGCCGGGCTGGC
>CAYPDO010001043.1:0-1534 GCA_964409495.1 uncultured Bordetella sp. | reverse complement strand
GCTGGGCGCGCTGGACACGCTGGCCGGCCTGAAGCTGGGCACCGTGGTGCCCAGCCACGGCCCGGTGCATGCCGACGGCCACGGCCTGCAGCAGACCCGCAGCTACCTGCAGTGGCTGGACGGGCAGTTCACGCGCTGGGCCGAGGCCGGCTGGGACATGAACGAGGTGCTGCGCGGCCCGGTGCCCGAGGCCTATCGCCGCTGGGCTGCCTGGCCGGCCGAATACACCCGCAACGTGGCACACCTGTACCCGCGTTATGAACGTGCCGCGTTGCAGCGCCCCAGGACGCCATGAGCAGCCTGGGGGACGCTGTGCGAGCCTGGAGCAACGCGCTCCGGGTAAGCCCTCAAGAAAGCACCTCCAAGCCGGGGGTGAAAGATGGCACGCTAGTTGCCGGGAAATCTTCCCGAAGCATCGGGTCTGGTTCCCGGTGTGACACCCCTTCCCCTGGAGGAGACCCTCGAATGCGAATCAAACTACTCAGTATCCTGGTCACACTCGGCTGCGCCGCCATGGCTGGCCAGGCGGCCCACGCCGCGGGCGTGACCGATCAGATGATCGAGAACGATGCCAAGACCACCGGCGACGTGTTGAGCTGGGGCCTGGGCCAGCAGGGCCAGCGTTACTCGCCGCTGAAGGGCGTGAACACCGGCAACGTCAGCAAGCTGGTGCCGGTGTGGAGCTTCTCCTTCGGCGGCGAAAAGCAGCGTGGCCAGGAGAGCCAGCCGATCATCCACGACGGCAAGATGTACGTCACGGCCTCGTACTCGCGCATCTTCGCGCTCGATGCCAAGACCGGCACCAAGCTCTGGAAGTACGAGCACCGCCTGCCCGACGGCATCATGCCCTGCTGCGACGTGATCAACCGCGGCGCCGCCATCTACGACAACCTGGTGATCTTCGCCACGCTGGATGCCCAGCTGGTGGCGCTGAACAAGGACACTGGCGATGTGGTGTGGAAGGAGAAGATCGACGACTACGCTGCCGGCTACTCGGCCAGCGCGGCGCCGCTGATCGCCGGCGGCCTGCTGCTCACCGGCGTGTCGGGTGGCGAGTTCGGCGTGATCGGCCGCGTCGAGGCGCGCAACCCCAAGACCGGCGCGCTGGTCTGGGTGCGCCCGGTGGTCGAAGGCCACATGGGCAAGAAGTTCGACAAGGACGGCAACGCCAGCGACAACGGCATCTCGGGCACCACCGGCAAGACCTGGCCGGGCGACCTGTGGAAGACTGGCGGCGCGGCCACCTGGCTGGGCGGCACCTACAACCCGAAGACGGGCCTGGCCTACTTCGGCACCGGCAACCCGGCGCCCTGGAACAGCCACCTGCGCAAGGGTGACAACCTGTACAGTTGCTCCACCGTCGCCATCGACGTGAAGACCGGCCAGATCGTCTGGCACTACCAGAACACGCCCAACGACGGCTGGGACTTCGACGGCGTGAACGAGTTCGTCACCTATGACGACGGCGGCCAGGTGCTGGGCGGCAAGGCCGACCGCAACGGCTTCTTCTACGTCAACGACGCCAAGACCGGCA
>CAYPDO010001042.1:0-1536 GCA_964409495.1 uncultured Bordetella sp. | reverse complement strand
GCGGTGATGCAGTTCATCCAGGTGTCGCGTCCACCCCGGCTGGTGGGCACGATGTGCTCGCGCGTGAGCAGGTCGAAACCGAAGCGCCGTCCGCAGTAGGCACAGATGTGCTTGTCGCGCACGAACAGCTTGGGGTTGGTCATCGTCGGCGTGACATGCCAGGCCCTGCTGGGCATGGCGCCCTTGACCGCGATGATCGGGTGCAGTTCGATGCGCGACTGCAGCCCGGTGGCACGCTGTATGCCACCGCGCAGCACGCGGAAGGCGCGGCCCAGCGTCCACGCCACACCATCGCTGGCGTAGATCACCGCGGCCTCACGCGGCGTGATCCACGCCTGCGGGCGGCCTGACACATCGAGCTGCAACACGTCCACGGAACGCTCACCTCCTGTCGGCCCCGCTAGCGTAGCCGATCTGGGCGACAAGCGCGTGGCGGCCGGCATTGGCGCCCGGCCAGCCCGCTGCGGCTTTCCGGCCTCAACAGCCGTCAACCGGCCCGACTAGTGCACGAACCCTAGAAAAACTGCTCCGAAGTCACGGCACGGCGCCGGCAATCTTCTGCAAAATAGAACGATCGTTCGTTTCATTCCAGCCACCACGCCGTGTCCGTCACCCCGCTGCCCGCCGCCCGCAAACGCGCCGCATCGACCCGTTCGTTGCAAAAGGGCCAGCAGACGCGCGCCGTCATCCTGGATGCCGCGCTGGGCCAGGCCTCGCACATGGGCCTGGAAGGCCTGTCGATTGGCGCGCTGGCCGACCTGACGCACATGAGCAAGTCGGGCGTGTTCGCCCACTTCGGCTCACGCGAGGAACTGCAGATCGCGGTGATCCGCGAATACCACGCGCGTTTCGAGGAAGAGGTGTTCTTCCCGGCCGTGCGCGAGGCGCGCGGCCTGCCGCGGCTGCGTGCGCTGTTCGAGCGCTGGCTGCGCCGCGTGTCGGTGGAGGTGGATTCGGGCTGCATCTACATCAGTGGCGCGGTCGAATTCGACGACCGGCCCGGCCCGGTGCGCGATGCGCTGGCCTCGATGGTGCGCGCCTGGCAGGCCGCGCTGGAGCGCGCCATCCGCCTGTCGATCGCCGAAGGCCATCTGCGCGCCGACACCGACCCGCTGCAGATGCTGTTCGAGGTGCACGGCCTGATCCTGGCGCTGCACCACGATGCGCGCTTTCTGCGCCTGCCGGGGGCGGTGGACCGCGCCCGCGCGGCCTTCGATCGCATCGTCACGCACTACATCGTGGGCGCCGACATCAGCGCGCCGCCACCGCCCCAGCGGCGGGTGGCGCGCTGATCCGCCGCGCCGATCCGCTGTTGTTTCGCTTCGTCCCTCCCTTCGCCTCATCCCTCAGCCAGAGGATCACACCATGCCCCAGTACACCCCGCCGTTGCGCGACATGCAGTTCGTGCTGCACGAACTGCTCGACACCGTAGGCACGCTGCGCCAGCTGCCGGCCCATGCCGAGATCGATGCCGACACGGTGAACGCGGTGTTGGAAGAGGGCGGCAAGTTCGCCGCCGAGGTGACCGCGCCGCTG
>CAYPDO010001041.1:0-1536 GCA_964409495.1 uncultured Bordetella sp. | reverse complement strand
CTCGATCTCCTCGACCTGGTGGGTGCTGATCAGCACGCTGCGCTCGCCGTCGCACCATTCGTCGAGCAGCATCTCGTAGAAGGCCTTGCGCGACAGCACATCCAGGCCCAGCGTGGGTTCGTCCAGGATCATCAACCGGGCATCGATGGCGGCGATCAGGGCCAGGTGCACCTGCACCACCATGCCGCGCGACAAGGCCTTGACCTTGTCATCCAGGCCCACGCTGGTGCGCCGCAGCAGCGTGCGCGCGCGCTCGGCCGAGAAGCGCGGATGCAGGCCGGCCATCAGCGACACCAGCTCACGCACCCGCGCCCAGCGCGGCAGGATGGCAACGTCGGGGATATAGCTCAGCTGCTCGAGCAGGGCCACGCGGTCGCGGCAGGGGTTCAGGCCCAGCACCGAGAGCTCGCCCTGGGCGCTGGCCAGGCCCACCAGGGCCTTCATCAGCGTGGTCTTGCCGGCGCCGTTGTGGCCCAGCAGGCCCACCACGCGGCCGGGTGCGATGTCGAAGCTCACGTCGTCGAGCGCGCGCTTGCGCTGCTTGGGCAGGTGGCCGTAATCGAGTGTGAGGCCGCGGGCGCGGATCAGCGGTTGCATGTGTTCATTCCTCCCAGATTAGGTCGGCGCTGCCGATGTCCAGCCGGCGCAGCCGCTCGCGCAGCTGCGGCCATTCATCGCTCAGGAAGCGCTGCCTCTCGGTGTGGCGCAGGTGCAGGCGCGCGCCGGGCCGCACATACAGGCCCAGGCCGCGGCGGCTTTCCAGCAGGCCGGCCTCGCCCAGCGCGGCAAGTGCGCGGCTCACGGTCAGCGGGTTCAGCAGGTACTGGCTCGACAGGGCGCGCACCGAGGGCATGGCGTGGCCCTCGGCAATCTCGCCGTCGAGCAGGCGCGCGGCCAGCCGGTCGGCCAGCTGCTGGTAAATCGGCGCGCGGTGATCCCAGTCGGGCTGCATGGTGCCGGACCTCCGTCGGGTGTGTTGCTGAGGTAGCACACCATAACGACGGGCCCGTTGCGTGGCGAGCACGGTGCGACAGACTGCAGCGGCGCGCGACAGGGCGTCACGCATCGCCCGGCGGTGCCGGCAGCGGCGCTGCGCCGGCCACCCGGCCGGCGCCTGGCCGGCGGTGGCGCCCGCTGCCCGGCGGCCCCCGGGCAGCGCCGCCTCACATCGACGCGGCCAGCATCGCCCGGTAGTCGCCGCGGGTGGCGATGCGCGGGTTGGTCTTGTGACAATGGTCGGCCATCGCCCCGTCGATCACGCGCTCGAACAGGTCTTCGGTCACGCCCATGGCCCGCAGGCCCGTGGGCAGGCCCAGGCGGGCGTTGAGCGCGCGGATGGCCTCGGCCACCTCGGTGCCGGCGGCATCGCAGCCGTCCAGGCCGATGGCGTGGGCGATGCGCGCCAGGCGGCGGTCGCGCTGCATGCTCTCGGCGGCGGCGTTGAACATCACCACCGCGGGCAGGAACATCGCGTTCAGCGTGCCGTGGTGCAGGCGCGGGTCCACGCCGCCCAGGCTGTGGCTGAGCGAATGCACG
>CAYPDO010001040.1:0-1537 GCA_964409495.1 uncultured Bordetella sp. | reverse complement strand
TCGGCACCAGCCCGATCAGCATGTTCGCGATGACCAAGGAGATCAGCAAGCACCTGAAGTGATCGCCTGATCGCCGCAGGCAGCATCGCTGCGGGGCCCGCGTCGCAAGGCGCGGGCCCTTTTTCTTTGGCGCGCCGCGGGGCGTCAGTCGGAGCGCAGCCTCGGGTCGATCCAGGCGATGAGCACGTCGACCACGAAGTTCACGAGCACCACCACCGCCGCCAGCAGCATGACGACGTCGCGCACGACGACGAGGTCGCGGTTGGCGATGGCCTGGAACACGAGCCGGCCGATGCCCGGCAGCACGAACACGTTCTCGACCACGATGGTGCCGGTGATCAGGTTGGCGAACTGCAGGCCCATGATGGTGAGCACCGGGATCATCGCGTTGCGCAGCACATGCCGCCACAGCGTGGCGCGCGCCGACAGGCCCTTGGCGCGCGCGGTGCGCACAAAGTCCTCGCGCATCACGTCCACCACGGCCGAGCGGGTCACACGCGCCAGGATGGCCGCCTGCACCACGGCCAGCGCCACGGCCGGCAGCACCAGCGCCTGCAGGCCTTCCCGCAGGCCGCCGCCATCGTCCTCGGTCCAGCCCGGAAATCCGCCCGCGCTGACCCACTGCAGCTTCACCGCAAAGGCCAGGATCAGCAGGATGGCGAACCAGAAGTTCGGAATGGCGATGCCCAGCTGGCTGAGCGCCATCACGCCCAGGTCGCCCGCGCGGCGGTGGTGCGCGGCGGCAAAGATGCCCAGCGCCAGCGCCAGCACGGTGGTCAGCAGCATCGCCAGCGCAGCCAGCGGCACGGTGACCAGCAGGCGCTCGGCGATCAGCTCGGCGGTGGGCGTGCCGTAGCTGTAGCTGTCGGCGGTGCGGCCGGCCAGCAGGCCGCCGATCCAGTGGCGGTAGCGGCTGAGCGCGGGCTGGTCCAGGCCCAGCTTCTGCTCGAGCGCGGCCACGGCCTCGGGGGTGGCGGTGTCGCCCAGGATCACCTGGGCCACGTTGCCGGGCAGCAGCTCGAGCACCGCGAACACCAGCACCGAGGCCACCGCCAGCGTGGCCAGCAGCGTGGCCAGGCGCTTGGCCAGGAACACGCTCATGCTTTGTTGCAGTCGCCGCCGGCAGCGCAGCGCGAGTTGGAAACCATCATGAAACCTATGATGCCCGAAGAACCCGGTGGACCCGAGGAGACCCACGATGACGACGATCGGATTCGATGCGCGCCAGCTGCTCATCGGCAGCCAGTGGCGCGCTGCCGCGGGCGGCGAGACGCTGCCGCTGCTCAACCCCAGCGACGGCAGCCTGCTGACCGAGATCGCGCGCGGCACGGCCGCCGACGTGGACGCCGCGGTGCAGGCCGCCCAGGCGGCGCTGGACGGCGGCTGGGGTGCGTTGAGTGCCGCCGAGCGCGGCCGCCTGATGCTGAAGATGAGCGCCCTGGTGCTGGAACAGGCCGACGAGCTGGCGCGGCTGGAGGCGCTGGACGTGGGCAAGCCGCTGAAGCAGGGCCGTGCCGACGCGGTGGCCCTGGCGCGC
>CAYPDO010001039.1:0-1537 GCA_964409495.1 uncultured Bordetella sp. | reverse complement strand
AAGAAAGGACCTCGCCGGCCGGGCGAGACCGGCGGGCTGCCAGGAGCCATGGGTAGCCACCCGCAATAGCCACCAACAACAGCCACCAACAACAGCCACCAACAACAGCCACCAACAACAGCCAATCCAGCCAGGCCAGCCCAGCACCGACCGTTGTGCTGTGACAATTCACACGCTTGAACAGGGGGTTGCCCAACGCCACCCATCGCGACAGCTCCCACCACCACCTCGGCATTGCTCACGAACTGCTTTCACAAGCTTCTGCAAGTTCCTATTTTTGAATGATTTTTTCCTGACGCCTACTTCCACAAGCGCCCGTAACTCGTTGATTTGACTGATTTTTTCCGCCCCAAGCCTTCGCCGCCGCAAGGTTTTTGAGTTAAAGTGGGGTTTGGTGGGAATTGGTGGGGCAAAGTGGCTGGATTGGTGTTTCAGGGTACGTCGGCGATGTCGCTGGACGCGAAGGGGCGGATCACCGTCCCGGCGCGCCATCGCGACGCGCTGAGCGCCCTGTGCGGCAACCAGCTCACGCTGTGCCGCCACCCGGTCGGCTGCCTGATGATGTTCCCGCGGCCGGCCTGGGAGGCCTTCCGCGACAAGCTGCTCACGCTGGCCATGAACGCCGACGGCTGGCGCCGCGTGTTCCTGGGCTCGGCGGTGGATGTCGACATCGACTCCGCCGCGCGCGTGCTGGTCTCGCCCGAGCTGCGTGCCATGGCCGGCCTCGACAAGGACGTGCTGCTGATGGGCAACGGCCGCCACCTCGAGCTGTGGGATCCGGCGCGCTACGCCGCCCATGAGGCGCAGACGCTGGCCACCGCGATGCCGGCTGCCATCCAGGACTTCGTGCTGTGATCCCGGCCAGCAGCCATGCCAGCAGCACCGCCACGCACACCCATGTCACGGTGCTGCTGGACGAGACGGTGTCGGCCGTGCTCGGCCTCGATGCGCTGGACGAGGGCGATGCGGCCGCGCGCCAGGCGCGCCTGAACGGCACCTACATCGACGGCACCTTCGGCCGCGGCGGCCACAGCCGTGCGTTGCTGGCGCGCCTGGGCTCGGCCGGGCGGCTGATCGGCTTCGACAAGGATCCCGAGGCCGTGGCCGTGGGCCAGGCCCTGGCCGCCGAGGATGGCCGCTTTGCCATCGTGCACGACAGCTTCGCCGCGATGGGCCAGGCGCTGGCCGCGCGCGGCATCGCGCAGGTGCAGGGCGTGCTGCTGGACCTGGGCGTCAGCTCGCCGCAAATCGACAACCCCGTGCGCGGGTTCAGCTTCCGCTTCGATGCGCCGCTGGACATGCGCATGGACACCACCCGTGGCGAAACCGCCGCGGATTTCCTGGCCAGCGCTCCCGAGCGCCGCATCGCAGAGGTGATACGTGACTACGGCGAAGAACGGTTTGCTGTTCAGATTGCAAAGGCGCTTGTTGCTCGCCGGGAAGGCGGGAGCCCTGTTCGAACCACTGCCGAGCTTTCCGAGCTCGTGGCTCGTGCGGTCAAGACCCGCGAGCCGGGCCAGGACCCTGCAACGCGCAC
>CAYPDO010001038.1:0-1539 GCA_964409495.1 uncultured Bordetella sp. | reverse complement strand
AGCCAGCCCATGCGCTCGGCGCGCACGTTGTAGTCGATCATGCTGCCGCCGAACGCCTTGCGGTCGGCCAGCGGCGACACGATCTCCTCCATCCCGAGCTTCTCGTAGCGCCACTGGTCGGTGTGCGCGTAGAAGAAGCTGGTGCTGTTCATCTGGCGCGGCGGTCGGATCCAGTCCAGTGCGAAGGCCAGCGCCGTCCAGCCGGTCTGCGGGCGCAGCTTCTCCTGGCCCACGTAGTGCGCCCAGCCACCGCCGCTCTGGCCGATGCAGCCGCACAGCATCAGCAGGTTGATGACGCCGCGGTAGTTCATGTCGGCGTGGTACCAGTGATTCATCGCCGCACCGATGATCACCATGCTCTTGCCATGCGTCTTGTGCGCGTTCTCGGCGAACTGGCGGGCCACGGTGATGATCTGGTCGCGCGGCGTGCCGGTGATGCTCTCGGCCCAGGCGGGGGTGTAGGCGGCATCGTCGTCGTAGCTCTTGGCACCACTGCCCAGGCCGCGGTCGATGCCGTACTGCGCCACCTGCAGGTCGAACACCGTGGCCACCAAGGCTTCGCGGTGTTCACCTTCTTTGCCCAGGCGCAAACGCACGGCCGGCACCTTGACGAAGTTGACTTCGCCGTTCTGGGTGTTGGACTTGAAGTGCGGCGAGCTCACGCCGCCGAAGTACGGCAGGCCGATGTCGACCACCTCATGGGCCTGCTCGCCGTCTTCCATGACCGAGAGCTTCAGCTTCACCTCGGTGTTGTGGCGCGCTTCCTTGCTTTCCAGGTTCCACTTGCCCTGGTCGACGCCTCCTTCTGGTGTCCAGCGGAAACCGATGCTGCCGTTGGGCAGCACGGCGCGGCCGTTCGTGTCGAACGCCACCGTCTTCCACTCGGGGTTGTTCTGCTGCCCGAGCTTGCCGTTGAAGTCCGACGCGCGCAGGTAGCGGTCGGGCACCAGCGTCTTGCTGCCGTCGGGCAGATGGTGTTCCTTCAGCATCACCAGCAGCGGCAGGTCGGTGTAGCGGCGCGCGTAGTCGTCGAAGTACGGGCTGCGCTGCTTGAAATAAAACTCGTTGAGCGCGACGTGCCCCATGGCCATCGCCAAAGCGGCATCGGTGCCTTGCTTGGGGTGCAGCCAGATGTCCGCCAGCTTGGCCACCTCGCTGTAGTCGGGCGTGATGGCCACCGTCTTCGCGCCCTTGTAGCGCACCTCGGTGAAGAAGTGGGCGTCTGGCGTGCGGGTCTGCGGCACGTTGCTGCCCCAGGCCATGATGTAGGTGCTGTTGTACCAATCGGCACTTTCGGGCACGTCGGTCTGCTCACCCCACACCTGCGGGCTGGCCGGCGGCAGGTCGCAGTACCAGTCGTAGAAACTCATGCATACGCCGCCGATGAGGCTCAGGTAGCGGCTGCCGGCGGCGTAGCTGACCATGCTCATCGCCGGGATCGGCGAAAAGCCGATCACCCGGTCGGGGCCATGCTTCTTGATCGTGTAAACATTCGACGCCGCGATGATTTGGTTGACTTCGTCCCAGCTGCTGCGCACG
>CAYPDO010001037.1:0-1539 GCA_964409495.1 uncultured Bordetella sp. | reverse complement strand
CACCGGGCGGATGCGGCGCTCTTCCAGCACGCGCAGCAGCGTGGCCTGCACCCGCGGCGGCAGCTCGCCCACCTCGTCGAGGAACAGCGTGCCGCCCTGGGCATAGACGAACAGGCCGTCGCGGCCGTGCTGGGTGGCCTCGCCGCCATCGTCGGCACCGGCCGGCGCCACGCTGCTGCGCCGCCAGGCCTGACCGAACAGCTCGATCTCGATGGCCTCGGGCGCCAGCGTGGCGCAGTTCACCGGCACGAAGGGCCCGTCGGCGCGCGGGCTCAGCCGGTGCAGGGCCAGCGCCGCCAGCTCCTTGCCGGTGCCCGATTCGCCGCTCAGCAGCACCGTGCTATGCACCGCCGCCACGCGCTGCAGCGCGGCCTGCAGGCCGCGCATGGCGATCGAATCACCCACCAGCGCGTCGGCCGCCGGCTGCTGCTGCTGGTGCAGGCTGCGCCGCAGCACGAAGTTCTCGCGCCGCAGCGACGCGCGCTCCAGCCCGCGCTCGAGCGCGCTGACGATCTGCGTCACGCGAAAGGGCTTGAGGATGAAGTCGCTGGCGCCGGCGCGCAGTGCCTCGATGGCGGTGTCGAGATCGGCAAAGGCGGTGATCAGCACCACCTCGGCGGCAAAGCCGCGCTCGCGCAGCTGCTGCAGCCAGGCGATGCCGCTCTGACCGGGCAGCGCGATGTCCAGCACCAGCAGGTCCACCCGGTGCCGCTGCAGCAGCGCTTCGCCGGCCTCGGCCGTCGCGGCGGCCAGCACCTGGCCCACGCGGCTGGCCAGCGTCTTCTCGAGAAAGTTTCGCATGCCCGGCTCGTCGTCGACCACCAGCACGGTGGCCAGCGGCCAGCGCACGGCGCCAGCGGAAGCGGAAGCAAGGGGTTCGTTCATCGTGTCGGATGCCAGCGGGCCTGCGATTGTAGAAACGCCCCACGGCCCGCTGGCCCAGCGCCGGCAGCGACAATGCCGGCGTGTCAGTCACCTCCACCGCCCCGGCGCCGGCCCGCCCCGCGCACCCCACGCTCAGCGCGCTCAGCAATGCCGACCTGCACAGCCACTCGCGCTTTTCCGATGGCACGCTGAGCCCCGCCGCGCTGGCCGAGCGGGCACACGCCAGGGGCGTGCAGCTGTGGGCCCTGACCGACCATGACGAGCTCGCCGGCCTGCCCGAGGCCGCCGAGGCCGCGATGGATCTGGGCCTGGACTTCCTCACCGGCGTGGAGATCTCGGTCAGCTTTGCCGGCGAGACGGTGCACATCGTGGGCCTGGGCTTCGACGAGCAGGATGCGGCGCTGCGCGAGGGCGTGGCGCGCACCCGTGGCGGCCGGCTGGAGCGCGCGCGCGCGATGGCCGAGGGCCTGGCCGCGGCGGGGCTGAAAGGCGCCTTCGAGGGCGCGCTGGCCTATGTGGGCAACCCTGCGCTGATCTCGCGCACCCACTTCGCGCGCTGGCTGGTGGACACCGGTGTGTGCAGCGACATGGGCATGGTGTTCCGCAACTACCTCAAGCCCGGCAAGCCCGGCTATGTGCCGCACCAGTGGGCCG
>CAYPDO010001036.1:0-1540 GCA_964409495.1 uncultured Bordetella sp. | reverse complement strand
GGTGGCGCTGTACCTGGGCACGGCCGGCGTCGGCCACATCACGCTGGTCGACCACGACACGGTGGACGTGACCAACCTGCAGCGCCAGATCGCGCACAACCTGGCGCGCGTGGGGCATCCCAAGGCCGAGTCGGCGCGCGACACGATTGCCGCGATCAATCCCGATGTGCAGGTGCGGCCGGTGGTGCAGCGCGCCGATGCCGCCTTCCTGGCCCAGGCCGTGGCCCATGCCGACGTGGTGCTCGACTGCAGCGACAACTTCGTCACCCGCCACGCTGTGAATGCCGCCTGCGTGGCGGCGGGCAAGCCGCTGGTGTCAGGCGCGGCGATCGGCTTCGATGGCCAGATCTCGGTGTACGACACGCGGCGCGCCGATGCGCCGTGTTACCACTGCGTGTTCCCGGCCGAGGCCACATTCGAGGAAGTGCGCTGCGCCACGATGGGCGTGTTTGCGCCGCTGGTCGGCATCATCGGCACCATGCAGGCCGCCGAGGCGCTGAAGCTGCTGGCCGGCATCGGCAGCTCGCTGGCCGGCCGCCTGCAGATGCTGGACGCACGCACGATGGAATGGACCGAGATCCGCATGCCGCGCCAGAAGCACTGCACGGTGTGCGGGCAGCGCCCCGCCTGAGCGCGACGTGTCTCAGGCGCCGAGGGCCTGCAAGGCCTCGGATTCCAGCACCTGCAGCGGCGGGACGTCGCCCGCCAGCGCGCGGTGCAGCGCCCGCGCCACCCGCTCGGCGCGGATCGG
Organism: uncultured Bordetella sp.; assembly: GCA_964409495.1. Taxonomy (GTDB): domain Bacteria; phylum Pseudomonadota; class Gammaproteobacteria; order Burkholderiales; family Burkholderiaceae_C; genus Pseudaquabacterium. Next base: position 789 of record CAYPDO010001036.1, on the reverse strand, counting down.
CCGCAGCCGCCGGGGCAGCAGCCAGCCGATGGCCGGGGTGAGCGCCTGGGCGATGCGCTCGCCGGGGCGCGCCGGCTGGCCCAGCGGGCCGCGGTCACCCAGCAGCAGCGAAGGGCGCGCAATCACCAGGCGCGGCCAGCCCATCGCGATCAGCGCCGCTTCGGCCTCGCCCTTGACGCGGTTGTAGAACACCGCCGAGCGCGCATCGGCGCCCAGTGCCGACACCACGCCCAGGCGCTGTGCGCCGGCGGCTCGCGCCGCATGGGCGAAGGCCAGCACCGCGTCGAGGTCGACCGCGCGGAAGGCAGCCTGCGAGCCGGCCACCCGGATCGTCGTGCCCAGCGCGCAGAAGGCCGCGTCGATGGCGGGCAGGGCCGGTGCGCCGGGCTGGCCCAGCCGGGCCGGATCGGCGAACACGGCGCGGGTCTTGGCCTCGGGCAGCAAGCCGGCCGGCGGCGCGCGGCGCAGCACGGCATGCACCGTGTGCACCTGCGCATCGGCGGCCAGAGCCTGCAGCAGCGCGCGGCCCACCAGCCCGCTGGCGCCGGCCACGGCCACGCGGTGCAGCGCTGAACGGGCCGGCCGGCTCATGGCGCCGCGGCGGGCTGACTTCAGCGCTTGGGCGAGGTCAGGCGCGACACCAGGCCGCCGGCGCCACTGCGCTGGCCGCCACCGCCGCCGCCGCTGCGCTGGCCACCGCCGTTGCCGCCGCCATTGCCGCTGCCCTGCGCGGTGCGCGCACCGCCCACGCCGGTGCCGCCCTGGCGCGGCTGGCCGCCCTGCGGGCCG
>CAYPDO010001035.1:0-1543 GCA_964409495.1 uncultured Bordetella sp. | reverse complement strand
CCGGCCAGCGACTGCAGCGCCGCCAGCACCGCGGCGGCATCGGCCTCGGCGGCCACCAGCACCTGCTGGCCGGCATAACTGAGCACGAACGCGGCGCCGTCGTCCACCGCCAGCGCAAACTGGCTGCCCAGCCGCGCGCTGGCCTGCCAGTCCAGCTGGCCGGCATCGCCGATCAGCACATCGTCGGCCGCGCCGCCCAGCAGGCGGTCATGGCCGGCGCCGCCGATCAGCACATCGGCGCCGGCACCGCCGATCAGCGTGTCGTCGCCGCCCTGGTCCACCAGCGTGCTGCCCACGCGGCGCAGCGCGGCCAGGCCGGGCAGCGCGCCGTCCATCGTGATCTCGCCCTGGTCGCCCAGCAGCACCAGGCTGACCTGCGCACCGGTGATGGCCGAGGCATCGATGCGGTCATCGCCCAGGCCGCCCTGCACCACCAGCAGCTGCGCGCCGGCGCCGCCCAGCACATCGGCCACGGTGACCGTGTCGTCGCCATCGTTGGCATGCAGCGTGGTGAGCTCGCCCAGGCGCAGGCTGTCGATGCGGATCACATCGTGGCCGCGGCCGGCCCACAGCGTGATGCCGCGCTGGAAGTCGCCACCGGTGGCGCTGTAGTGCAGCACTGCCGGGGCCAGGCCGGTGATGCGCGCGTCGGTGATGCGCACCGCGGTGTCGGCGGCGGTGCTGGCGCGGTCGTTCACCGTCAGGCGGTTGTGGCCGCTGCCGGCGTCCAGTGTCAGCGTGCCGGTCAAGGCGTCCAGCGTGGCATTGGCCGGCTCGCCGGCGGCCGGCTGCAGCACCGGGCCCAGCACATCGCCGATGCTGCCGGGCACGCGCGTGGCGTCATGACCCAGGCTGATCAGGTCGTCGCCCGCGCCGGTGTCGATGCGCGTGCTGGCCCGGCTGCCCAGCACGTCCACGGTGTCGGCACCACTGCCCAGCGTGATGGCCAGCTGGGCGATGTCGCGGTAGTCGATGCCGGCCTGGTGGGTGGCCAGGGCCAGCGTGCCGGTCAGCGCCGTGGTGTCGATGGCCTGGATGCCGGCCGTGGCCTGCGCACCCTGGAAGGTGACGATGATCTGGTCGCCCAGGCGCAGCACCGCCACGTTGCGGGTGTGCGGCAGGTCGGGGTTGCCGTTGGCCGGGTCCAGCAGCGGCTGCAGGCGCGCCAGGATCTGCGCGGCGCTGGCATTGGCGGCGATGGCATCGGTCCAGCGGCCCAGTACCTGCAGGCGGAAGCTGCCGCCGGCAGCGGCCGAGAGCTGCAGCGTCTGCACCCGGTTGGGATGGCTGGCCATGGCCGCGCCGCTGCGCAGCAGATCCAGGCGCACGCCGGCGCTGGCGTCGGAATCGGGTGCCGGCGCCAGCGTGTTGGTGTCGCCCGCGCGCTGCGCCCAGCTGAGCATGGGGCCGGCCTGGCCGGTCAGGGCGCCGGCCATGTCGATGACGAAGGCGCCGGCACTGCCGCTCACGCGCACCGCGCCATCCAGGCCCAGCACCTGGTTCAGCGCCAGGGCCAGGGCGGTGGCGTCGATGTCGATGGCCA
>CAYPDO010001034.1:0-1548 GCA_964409495.1 uncultured Bordetella sp. | reverse complement strand
ACACCCGCACGCCTGCCGAAGCGGCCAGGCATGCAAAGCCTGGCCGTGGGCGAAGTCGTCCCGCGCTACGCCGCCTTGGAGGCCATCGCCGGGTCGTAGAAGCGGAACTGCTGCCGGCCGGACGACTTGGCGGCGTACATCGCCAGGTCGGCATGGCGCATCAGATCGTCCACGCTGCGCCCGTCGCGCGGCGCGCAGGCAATGCCGATCGAGCCGCCGGTCTGGCCCACGCTGTGGGGCCCCAGCCGCACAGGCTTGGCCAGGGCATCCAGCAGCCGCTGCGCCAGCGTGGCCAGGTCTTCGGGCCGGCTGAGGTTCTCGAACACCAGCACGAACTCGTCGCCGCCGATGCGCGCCGCCGTGTCGCCTTCGCGGATCAGGCCGCTCAGGCGCTGCGCCACCGCCTGCAGCAGCGCGTCGCCCGCCGCATGGCCCAGCGTGTCGTTGATGGGCTTGAAGTGGTCCAGGTCCAGGAACATCAGCCCCACCGGACTGCCCTGCCGCTCAGACACCGCCAGCGCGTGCGCCAGGCGGTCGTACAGCAGCGCGCGGTTGGCCAGGCCGGTCAGGCCGTCATGGAAGGCCAGGTGCCGGATCTGCTCGGCCTGCTCGGCCAGCCGGGCCTGCGCCCGCTGGCGCTCGGCCAGTTCGTCGCGCAGGCGCGCATTGGCCTGCTCCAGCTCGGCCGTGCGGCGCTGCACCTCGCTCTCCAGCTGCTCGGTGTGCCGGGCCACGGCGCGGCTGGCGGCCCATTTGGCGGTGAGCGTGTGCGCCAGCTGCCGCACCTCAATGGCGTCGAAGGGCTTCTTCAGGATCAGCAGGCGCTCGTGCGCCTGCAGGCGGTCGAGCACCTCGTCCCAGGCGTAGTCGGAGTAGGCGGTGCAGATCACCACCTGCAGCTCGGGGTCGGCGCGCCACAGGTGCTCCACCGTCTCCACGCCATCCCAGCCGGGCGGCATGCGCATGTCCACGAAGGCCATCGCATAGGGCTGGCCGGCAGCGCTGGCGGCCTGCAGCATCTGCAGGGCCTCGCGGCCCTGGTAGGCCGAATCGAGCGTGAAGCCGCCAGGCGCCGCCACCGGCCGGGCATCGGCCTCGAACAGCAGCTGCTCGAAGGCGTCCAGCGCATCGGCTGCCGGCGCAGCCGGCGGCGGCCGCAGGATCTTGCGGAAGTCTTCGTGGATCGATGCCATGTCATCGACCAGCAGGATGCGGCCCGGCGCGCTCATCACGCCAAGCCCTCGCCTTCGGCCGGCAGCGGCAGGCACAGCGTGAAGGTGGCGCCGGTGCCGGGGCCGTCGCTGTGGGCCACAAGATCGCCGCCCATCTCGCGCGCGGCCACGATGCAGCTGTGCAGGCCGAAGCCGTGGCCACCGCTGCGCGTGGTGAAGCCGTGCGAGAAGATGCGCGCCAGGTTCTCGGCGGCGATGCCGTCGCCCTCGTCCTGCACGGCAATGCGCAGCTGCCGGCCCTGCGCCGCATCGCCTTCCAGACGGGCGCGCAGCAGCAGCCGGTGGCCACGGGCGGTGTCGGCATCCATGGCCTGCT
>CAYPDO010001033.1:0-1550 GCA_964409495.1 uncultured Bordetella sp. | reverse complement strand
ACGCGGCGCTGTCCATCGATTCCGGCAGCGATACCGCCTCTGCGACGATGCTGGGCGGTGGCGCTGCCGGCCGCTGCACGGGTGCAGGCGGTGGCGTCACAGGCGCTGCCGGCGGCGGTGCAGCACGGGGCGGGCGGGCGGCAGGCGGCGGCGCAGGCGCTGGCTTGTCAGGCGGGGGCCGCTTGCGCCGGCCCAGGGCCAGCAGGGCCACGAGCGCCAGCACCACCATGGCCACCGCCAGGGCCAGCGGCAACCAGTGGGCGCTCAGCGCATCCAGGATCGAAGACAACATCGGCTCACCTCGTGCAGACACGCCCACCGCGGCTGCGCGGCGCCGGCACGGGCCGATGCGCTGCGCGGGCCGCCGCGGGGTGGGCGGCTGTCAGTTTCATTGTGCCAGCCGCCTTCGCGCCGCCCTGGCGCGGCAGCCGTTCCTGTCCGTCCCCGGAGGGGCTGCAGCCCAGCGCCGGGGCGGCCGACGGATCCTGGCCGCCCCCGCCCATGCTGCTGCCGCTGGATGACAAGCGCATGCCGCCGCGCGTGCTTGTAGGAATTTGCCTGACACAGGTTTGGAAGAAACGGGACTCCAGAACCGGAGACAGGCCGATGTTCCGGCCCAGTTCCGCTGCCTACAGTTCATCCCATACCAACCCGCCACCCCACCGGAGAGCACCGCATGACCACCGACCAGATCCTTGCCGAGATCCGCGAAGCCAACCTCTCCTACCTGATGCTGGCCCAGTCGCTGGTGCGCATCGACCGTGACCAGGCCCTGTTCCGCCTGGGCATCAACGAGGGCACGGCCGACCTGATCGCCGCGCTGACCCCCGCCCAGATGATGAAGGTGGCCTCGAGCAACACCCTGCTGTGCAAGATGCGCTGCGACGACGACATGGTCTGGGGCCTGCTGACCAGCCACGGCAAGTCGGCCGCCAACGATGCTGTTTCGCGTCTCCATGCGTCCATCCTGATGGCCGGCCGCCACCAAGAAGCCGCCTGAGCCCCCGGCCTCGACGCCGCAGCCTACAAATCACACGGAGAGAGAACCATGTCGCGCACCAAGAGCATCCTGACCGAAGCCAAGCAGATCGACACCGCCGTGGAGCTGATCAAGCTCGGCGCGCGCCTGCAGGTGCTGGAAAGCGAAACCGACCTCAGCTACGAGCGCCTGCTGCGCCTGTACAAGGAGGTTGCCGGCAAGTCGCCCAGCAAGGGCCAGCTGCCGTTTTCCACCGACTGGTTCATGACCTGGCAGCCCAACATCCACGCCAGCCTCTTCCTGAACATCCACGAATACCTGAACAAGGTGGCCGCGCTCGACGAGATCGACACCGTGATCAAGGCCTACAAGCTCTACCTGGAGCAGGTGGGCGCGCAGGATCTCGAGCCGCAGCTGTCGGTCACCCGCGCCTGGCGCCTGGTGAAGTTCGTCGACAACGGCATGCTCACCATGACCAAGTGCAGCAAGTGCAGCGGCCACTTCGTGACCCACCCGCACGAGATCGCCCGCCACTATGTGTGCGGCCTGTGCAACCCGCCCGCCCGGGCCG
>CAYPDO010001032.1:0-1554 GCA_964409495.1 uncultured Bordetella sp. | reverse complement strand
ACCGAGGCCCCCACCATGCATGTCCAGCAGGAAGCCCAGCCCTACGACACGATCAACGTGACGCCGATGCTGGATCTGGCCTATGTGCTGCTGGTGGTGTTCATCCTGATGACCACCGCCTCGGTGCAGGGCCTGCCGATCAGCCTGCCCAAGCCCTCGGCCACGCCCAGCACCGAGCGCCATCCGGTGCATGTGCTGCGCATCGCCGCCGACGGCAATGCCCTGCTCGACGGCACGCCGCGCAGCGACGAGCAGCTGCTCACCGAGCTGAAGGCCATCCGCGCGCGCGACGCCAAGTCCACCATCGTGGTGCAGGGCGACGACAAGGCCCGCTTCGAGCGCGTGGTGGCCATGATCGACCTGTGCGGCGAGGCCGAGGTGGGCATGAGCCTGGCCACCGCCCGCATCGGCTTCTAGCAACCGCCATGAACCGCACGCCCATGCGCCACAAGACACTGACCAGCCTGGCCGCGCTGGCCCTGCTTGCCGCCCTGTCGGGCTGCGACCAGGCGCCCGAGCGGCCGCGCAAGACCGCCAGCGTGAAGCTGCTGCCCGACACGCCGCCGCCGCCCCCGCCGCCGCCCCGGCCCGAGGACAAGCCGCTCCCGCCCAAGCCGGATGACAAGCCGGCGCCGCAGGATGTGCCCAAGCCCGCCGACACGCCCGAGCCGGCGGCGCTCAAGAGCGACGAGGTGGCCGGCAACGGCCCCGGCAACGGCCTGACTGCCGGTGCCGTGACGCAGGACTATGCCGGCGAGAAGCTCGGCACCGGGGCCACCGTGGGTGGCGCCGGCGGCGCCGAGCCGGTCACCAACCGCCTGGCCTACAACGCCTATGCCAACGCCACCACCAAGGCGCTGAACGAGTTCCTGGTGCGCGACAAGGCCATCAAGCTGCGCGACTACCAGGTGCAGGTGTCGGTGTGGCTCAGCGCCAGCGGCAGCGTGCAACGCGTCGAGCTGGCCGACAGCACCGGCGACACCGAGACCGACGAGGCGCTGCGTGCGGCGCTGACGCGGTTTCCGGGCAATGCCAATCCACCGCCGCCCCGGATGCCGCAGCCCGTGCGGGTGCGCGTCTCCAACCGTTTGATGGGATGACCCTGATGTTCCGACGACCCCCGACGCGCGCCGCGCTGTCCCTGGCCGCCGCCGTGGTGTTGCTGCCCTTGTCTGCCCTGGCACAAACCGCCCCGTCTTCCACAAGCGCTGGCGCCGAGCGCGAATCGCTCGAGGCCCTGCGCCAGACCACGCTGGCCCTGATCGAGGCCCTGGTGCAGAGCGGCACGCTCAGCCGCGAGAAGGCCGATGCGCTGCTGGCCGATGCCCGCCGCCGCGCGCAGCAGGCCGGCGCCACCGCCGGCGGCCAGGCGCCGGGCTGGGGCGATCCGCCACGCGCCGCGGCCGGCGATGTGGCCCCCGTGGTGCGCGTGCCCTATGTGCCCCAGGTGGTGCGCGACCAGATCCGCAACGAGCTGCGCGAGGAGATCGTGGCCCGCGCCCGCCAGGAACGCTGGGGCGTGCCCAACGCCACGGCGGAGTGGACGGACCGCAT
>CAYPDO010001031.1:0-1555 GCA_964409495.1 uncultured Bordetella sp. | reverse complement strand
CGGTGGGCGGCAACAACATCTTCAGCGTCAAGCCGTCGAAGCAGGATGCCAACGAAACCGACAACGGCTTCAAGTACGACAGCGTGCAGTTTGGGCTGAGCGGCGCTTCCTACTTCGCCAAGCTGCATGTGATGTTCTGAGGCTCGGTGCGGCGGCTGGGCCCGTGCAGGCGCAGAAACGAAAAACCCCGGCCGAGGCCGGGGTTCGTGTTCAGGGATGCACGCAGATTAGGCGAAGACACCAGCCGTGTCTTGCATGCGGTCGGACACCTCGCCCAGGTGGTGCAGCGTGTCGCCGTAGGCCATCTCCAGCATCGTGAGCCGCTTGAAGTAGTGGCTGCTGATGTACTCGTCGGTCACGCCGATGCCGCCGTGGATCTGCGTGCAGTGCTGGCCCACGAAGCGCATGCTGTGGCCCAGCTGCACCTTGGCCTGGCTGATGGCGCGGCGGCGCTGCGGTGCGGCCTCGCCCAGCTTCAGCGTGGCGAAGTAGCTCATCGAGCGGCCCAGCTCCAGCTGCATCTTCACATCGGCGATGCGGTGGCGCAGCGCCTGGAAGGTGGCCAGCGTGGTGCCGAACTGCTTGCGCGTGTTCATGTAGTCGACCGTGATGGCGACCATCTTGTCCATCGCCCCCACGCCCTCGGCGCAGGCCGCGGCAATGCCCACGTCCACCGCCTGCTGCAGCACGGCCCAGCCATCGGCGGTGATCAGCGTGGCCGTGGCATTGGCCAGCTTCAGCTCGCCGGCGCGGCCGCCGTCCTGCGTGGCGTAGCCGGTGACGGTGACGCCCGCGCCACCCTTTTCCAGCAGGAACAGGCCGATGCCGGCCGTGTCACTGGCGCCGCCCGAGATGCGGGCCGGCACGATGAAGGCATCGGCCTCGTCGGCGGCCGGCACCACGCTCTTCTGGCCGCTGAGCTGCCAGGCGCCGCCGGCCTGCGTGGCCGTGGTGGTGACATGGCTCAGCTGGTAGCGCGCGGCGCGCTCCTGCAGCGCCGGCACCACCAGGGCCGAGGCGTCGGCGATTTTCGGCAGCCAGGCGGCCTGCACCTCGGCCGGCGCGGCCTGCAGCAGGGCCGGTGACACCAGCGCGGCGGCGGCGAAGGGCGCGTTGACCAGGCCGCGGCCCAGCTCTTCCATCACCACCATCGCTTCCACGGCGCCGAAGGCCATGCCGCCATGCGCCTCGGGCACGGCCAGGCCGGTGAGGCCCAGCTCGGCCAGCTCGGTGTAGACCGCGCGCGTCTTGCCACCGGCCTTGGCCAGCGCATGGCGGCGCGAGAAGTCAAAACCCTTCTCGACCCACTTGGCCACCGCGTCGCGCAGCGAGACCTGGTCATCGGTGAATTCGAAGTCCATGTTGTCGTTCTCCTGGTCGATCAGCCGAGCACGGTCTGCGCAATGATGTTGCGCTGGACTTCGTTCGAACCGCCGTAGATGGTGGTCTTGCGCATGTTGAAGTAGGTGCCGGCCAGCGGCGCCACGGCGGCGGCACCGGCAAAGTCGCCCTGCCAGCCGGCCTCCATGGCCTCGTGCGCATAGAGCTGGGTGAC
>CAYPDO010001030.1:0-1556 GCA_964409495.1 uncultured Bordetella sp. | reverse complement strand
TCAACATCGCCAGCTATGCGCTGCTGACCCACATGCTGGCCCAGCAGTGCGACCTGGACCTGGGCGACTTCATCTGGACCGGTGGCGACTGCCACATCTACGACAACCACGCCGAGCAGGTGCGCACCCAGCTCGAACGTGCGCCCTACCCCTACCCGCTGCTGACGATCCAGCGCAAGCCGGCCACGATCTTCGATTACGCCATCGAGGACTTCGTGGTCACCGAGTACCAGCACCACCCGGCGATCAAGGCGCCGGTGGCGGTGTGAGCGCGGCGCCGATGGGTGGCCACGGTGCGGGCCAGCCGCCCCTGGCACTGATTGCCTCGGTGGACCGCAATGGCTGCATCGGCCTGGGCAACCAGCTGGTGTGGGACGAGCCGGCCGACAAGCGCTGGTTCCGCCAGAGCACCCTGGGCTGCCCGGTGATCATGGGCCGCAAGACCTGGGACAGCCTGCCCGCGCGTTTTCGTCCGCTGCCCGGGCGGCTGAACATCGTGGTCACGCGCCAGTCCGGCTGGCAGGCCGCCGGTGCCGAGGTGGTGCATGGCCTGGCCGATGCGGTGGCGCTGGCCCGCAGACGCGCACCCGAGGCGCGCCGCGTGTTCGTGATCGGCGGCGGCCAGCTGTATGGCGATGCGCTGCCGCTGGCCGACGAACTGGTGCTCACCGAGATCGATGCCGAGCTGCCCGGCGACACCCACTTTCCGCACTGGGACCGCCAGGCCTTCACCGAAGTGCAACGCCTGCCGCAGCACACTGTGGCAGCCGATGGCGAACCGGCCACCGCCTTTGCCTTCGTGACCTACCAGCGCCAGCGCTGAACCCACGTCTTCAGAAACCGGCCCCATGTCCGGACACGGCGGCCATGTCAACGTCCCGCATCATCACCACGGCTGGGCCCAGGCCACCTCAGTGCTGCAGATCTCGAACGCGATGACCACCTTCGCGCCGCTGATCAGGCGCCGCTGGCGCGAAGACGGCTCGGTCGGCGTCGGGCTTCTCGGCATGGTGGTCGGCGTGGTGATCAGCGTGGTGGCCTGGTCGCAACGCTGACCCCAGCCTCGTGCTGCCCGGTCCCGCACTTTGATCGTGCCGGCGCAGCGGCACGCCGGGCAACGCCGGCCGGCATTCAGCTGCTGGCCACCACCCGCAGGTTGCCGCGCGCCGAGCGCACCGCGCCACGGCCGCTGCGCTTGGCCTCGTAGCAGGCGGCATCGGCCTGCTCCAGCCATTGCGCCACGTTCTCGTGCTGCGCGCCGAGCTCGGCCACGCCCAGGCTGGCGCCCACGCGCAGCGGGCTGCCGTTCCAGGTCACCGTGGCCTCGGTGATGGCCAGGCGCACCTTCTCGGCCACCATCAGTGCGCGGTCATGATCGCAATGCGGCAGCAGCAGCGCAAACTCGTCGCCGCCCAGGCGCGCCACCGTGTCGCTGCCGCGCACGCGTGAGCCGATGGCCTGGGCCACGGCCACCAGCATCGCGTCGCCGGCGGCATGGCCGGCGGTGTCGTTGATCGGCTTGAAGTGGTCCAGGTCGATCATCAGCACCGCCGCCG
>CAYPDO010001029.1:0-1560 GCA_964409495.1 uncultured Bordetella sp. | reverse complement strand
AGATCAGGCCTTGACATCGGCGACCTTGTGGAATTTCAAGCCGCTGAATATAATCGCGGGCTTTTCGGCAGTTACGCCCCCCGCATCGACGGGTGGCTCCGGGCAGACGTCAAGGCTGGCGTCGAACTCCGCAACCAGGTTTTGAGCATCTGGCGGGGTTCGGCGCCGTTCGCGCTTTCCGCTCGGGAACCTGGTCGTCGTCGTGACGGCGGGTCGCCGGAAATGTGCGTGACTTCAAACGGGAACAAGTTACCTATGCCAACCATCAACCAGCTCGTGCGCCACGGCCGTGAGGTCGAAGTCGTCAAGAGCAAGTCGCCTGCGATGCAGAACTGCCCGCAGCGCCGCGGTGTGTGCACCCGCGTGTACACCACCACCCCCAAGAAGCCGAACTCGGCGCTGCGGAAGGTCGCCAAGGTGCGTCTGACCAACGGCTTCGAGGTCATCAGCTACATCGGCGGTGAAGGCCACAACCTGCAAGAGCACAGCGTCGTGCTCGTGCGCGGCGGCCGTGTGAAGGATCTGCCCGGCGTGCGCTACCACATCGTGCGCGGCTCGCTGGACCTGCAGGGCGTCAAGGATCGCAAGCAGTCGCGTTCCAAGTACGGCGCCAAGCGTCCCAAGAAGGCCTGATCGGCCGGTTTCGAAAGCTTGTCACGCCAGGCGTCTACGCTTGCGTGATCGTTGCGGTGGCTGTCTGTGCCTGCGGGCCGGCGGCGGACCGAGTAAGCGGGGGGATCGTTGCGTGATCCCCAGAGTGCGGGCCCTGAACTGATCGGGCCGCGGCACACGCTGAAGCACATTGAAGGAAGATTCCCATGCCACGTCGTCGCGAAGTACCGAAGCGCGAGATCCTCCCCGACCCGAAGTTCGGCTCGGTGGACCTGTCCAAGTTCATGAACGTCATCATGGAGTCCGGCAAGAAGGCCGTGGCCGAGCGCATCATCTATGGCGCGCTGGAACAGGTCGAGAAGAAGGCCGCCAAGGATCCGCTTGAGGTCTTCATGGTTGCGCTGAACAACGTGAAGCCCATGGTCGAAGTGAAGTCCCGCCGCGTGGGCGGTGCGAACTACCAAGTTCCCGTGGAAGTTCGCCCTGTCCGCCGGATGGCTCTGGCCATGCGCTGGCTGAAGGAATCGGCCCGCAAGCGTGGCGAGAAGTCGATGGCTGCGCGTCTGGCCAATGAGCTGCTGGAAGCCAGCGAAGGCCGCGGCGGCGCGATGAAGAAGCGCGACGAAGTCCACCGCATGGCCGAAGCCAACAAGGCCTTCTCGCACTTCCGCTTCTAAACCCTGTTCCCGCGGCCGCCTTCGGGTTACCACCAACCCGTCGGCGGCCCCTGCATTTGGAGTTCCATCATGGCCCGCAAGACCCCCATCGAGCGCTACCGCAACATCGGTATCTCTGCGCACATCGATGCCGGCAAGACCACGACCACCGAGCGCATCCTGTTCTACACGGGTGTGAACCACAAGATCGGTGAGGTGCACGACGGTGCCGCGACCATGGACTGGATGGAGCAGGAGCAGGAGCGCGGCATCACGATCACGTCCGCCGCGA
>CAYPDO010001028.1:0-1561 GCA_964409495.1 uncultured Bordetella sp. | reverse complement strand
CGCGCCAGCGGCGCGAGTGCGCCGCGCTGCTGGGCCGTCAGGCTGTCCCAGCCCGGACCTTCGCTCGCCGTCGCGCCCTGGCCCGCAGTCGGGGCTGCCCTGGTCGGCGCGGGCTGTGCGGCAGCCGCCAGCGCGGCCAGACCCAACAGGCTGATGCCAATGGCGCGCAACAGGGGCCGAGCGATCGGCAACGCGGGCAGCGCAGGCAGGCGGGGCATCAGGGCGAACAAAGGGCGCGGACTCCGGGCACGGCTCAGGGCGCGTCGGCGCCGCGCAGGAACTCCACGAAGCCGGGGTCTCGGTAGGCGTCGGGCGGCAACTCGTCGGCCAGCAACGCGCTGTCGATCTCGGCGGCGGCCATGATCTGCTCGGCATCGTGGTGGTGCTGGATCAGCACCAGGCCCACCAGCAGCACCAGCAGCGGCAGGGCCGACACCATGCGCAGCCACACAGGCGGCGGGCCGCCCAGGGCCACGCTGCGGCCACTGGCCACCAGCAGTGGCGCAGCGGCCACGGCCACCTGGTGCTGGGCCTGCTGGCGCTGCTGGGCCACGGCCACGGCGCGCTCGCGCGCGAAGCGCAAGCGCTCGGAGATGTCGTGCGGCAGGTCTTGCGCACCACGGCTGAGGTGGGCGGCCAGGCGCAAGGCCACCTGGCCCTGCAAACCATCGCTGGCAGGCCGCGGCGCCGGCGGAGAAAAAAGCTTGTCGGTGTCGTTCACGGCGCAATTCCCTTTGCCCGGAGGGCTTTGGCCAAGGCATGCACGGCTCTGGAGCAGTGCGTCTTGACGCTGCCTTCCGAACAGCCCATGACAGCCGCCGTCTCGGCGGTGTCGAGCTCTTCCCAGTAACGCAACAGGAAGGCTTCGCGTTGACGCGCCGGCAGGTCGGCCACTTCGTGCTCGATGAGAAGCAGGATCTGGGCCCGTGACACCGAGTCGGCAGCGCTTTCCGCGCCGAGCATACCGTCGGCCGTCTCCAGGCTTTCCAGCAGATCGAAATCGTCGGTGTCGCCGTCGCCTTCGAAGTCGGACATGTTCTGCATCACCGCGTTGCGCACACGCAGGCGGCGGAACCAGTCCATCGTGGCATTCGACAGGATGCGCTGGAACAGCAGCGGCAACTCGGCCAGCGGCCGGTCGGCGTACTTGTCGGCCAGGCGGATCATCGCGTCCTGCACGATGTCGAGCGCGGCGTCGTCGTCACGCACGGCATACACCGTGCGCTTGAAGGCCCGTTTCTCGACGCTCTTGAGGAAATCCGAGAGTTCTTTGTCGCTCGCCAAGGTTCACCCGGCCCCCGGCGCGGAGGCGGCCGAAATCGGCGCGGATTATGTCATCCACCGCCAGGGGCGCCCGGGCAGGTCCGGCCGGGGTCGGGCGCTGATGCAATAATGCTGCTTCGCACAAAGCGATCTGGGTCTCAAGCCGGCCCGCCGACCCCGGCGGGCGAGTTGTTTTTGATCGCGCAGGTTCCGAGTCCGCCTCACGAGGGCGCGAGGAGCGGCACCGATGGTTTTTCGTCAGAGAAATTCACAAAGGTTCGAAATGGACATGTCTGCC
>CAYPDO010001027.1:0-1567 GCA_964409495.1 uncultured Bordetella sp. | reverse complement strand
TGGAGTGCACGCACAAGGGCTGGGGCCGCAGCATCATCATCGGCGTGGCCGAGGCCGGCGCCGAGATCAGCACGCGGCCGTTCCAGCTGGTGACCGGCCGCAAGTGGGAGGGCTCGGCCTTCGGCGGCGCGCGCGGCCGCACCGATGTGCCCAAGATCGTCGACTGGTACATGGACGGCAAGCTCAACATCGATGAGCTGATCACCCACAAGCTCAAGCTCGAAGACATCAACGAGGGCTTTGCGCTGATGAAGCGCGGCGAGTCGATCCGCTCGGTGGTGGAGTTCTGATCATGGCGCTCGATCGCCTGGAACTGCTCAGCCAGCACGGCGGCTTTGGTGGCCAGCAGCGCTTCTACAAGCACATGTCGGCCGAGATCGGCCTGCCGATGCGCTTTGGCGTCTACCTGCCGCCTGCCGCGCTGTCAGGCCAGGCTGTGCCGATCGTGGTGTGCCTGGCCGGCCTGACCTGTACCGAGGAAACCTTCGCGATGAAGGCCGGCGCGCAGCGCATGGCCGCGCAGCTGGGCCTGGCCCTGCTGATGCCCGACACCAGCCCGCGCGGCGCCGGCGTGGTGGGCGAAGACCAGCACTGGGACTTCGGCGTCGGCGCGGGCTTCTACCTCGACGCCACGCAGGCGCCCTGGGCCGGCCACTGGCGCATGGAAAGTTATCTGCTCAAGGAACTGCTGCCGGCCGTGGCCGCCGAGTTCAAGCTGGACGGTGAGCGTGTCGGCATCCTGGGCCACTCGATGGGCGGCCATGGCGCGCTGACGCTGGCGCTGCGCCACCCGGGGCGCTTTCGCAGCGTGTCGGCGCTGGCGCCGATCTGCGCGCCCACGCTGTGCCCCTGGGGCCACCGCGCCTTCGACGGCTACTTCGGCCAGGACGAAGGCCACCATGCCGAGTGGGCCGCGCACGATGCCAGTTTGCTGATGGCCGCGCAGGCCACGCCGCCGTACCCGGCCGGCATCCTGGTCGACCAGGGCCTGGACGACAAGTTCCTGGCCGAACAGCTGCACCCCGAGGCCCTGGAAGCCGCCTGCGCGCAGCTGGGCCAGCCGCTCACGCTGCGCCGGCATGCCGGCTATGACCACGGCTACTACTTCATCGCCTCGTTCATCGACGAGCACCTGATGCACCACGCCAGCCAGCTGGCCTGACCCGGCACTAGCCTGGCAGCAGCGCCGTCGCCACGGGCGGGGCCGGCACCCGGGCGGCCGGCGGCGCCGCCTGGCGCCGGTGGCGGCCGGCATAGGCCTCGAACACCTCCACCGTCATCGGCCTGGCGAACAGCCAGCCCTGGGCATGGTCGCAGCCGGCGGCCTGCAGCCACAGGCGCTGTTCCTCGGTTTCCACGCCCTCGGCAATCACCTGCATGCCCAGCTCGTGGGCCATCACGATCATCGCCTTGCACAGCGCACGGCCGGTCTCGCCCTGCGGGCTGTTGGCGGTCAGGCCGCTGACGAAGCTGCGGTCGATCTTCAGGTAGTCGATGTGGAACTTCTGCAGATAGGCCATCGAGCTGTAGCCGGTGCCGAAGTCGTCCAGCGACACCGGGATGCCGG
>CAYPDO010001026.1:0-1568 GCA_964409495.1 uncultured Bordetella sp. | reverse complement strand
TCACGGACCTTAAGGATCGAGTGATGAGCGTGGCGATTGCGGCCGTACATGCCCGTCCTCGGGCGGCAGCAGCTCGGCGTCATTGCACAGCGCGGCAGCGTGCAGCAGCTCGCGACGTGCGGGCTCGCCAGCGGGCACTGCGGCGCCGCCATCGGTCCAGGTCAGTCGGCCCTCGGGCTGGTAGCCGATGCCGGCCACGCTGACGGCGCGGCCGGCGGGCGGGCCCGGCTGCCCCGGCTGGGCGGGCAGCAGCAGGGCCGCCACGGTCATCTCGTTGCGCGTGAGCGTGCCGGTCTTGTCGCTGCAGATCACCGTGGTGGCGCCCAGCGTCTCCACCGCCGACAGCCGGCGCACGATGGCGCCGCGCGCGGCCATGCGCTGCATGCCCACGGCCAGCGCAATGGTCATGGCCACCGGCAGGCCCTCGGGCACCATCGACACCATCTGGCTGATGGCCACCATCAGCACCTCGTCGAGTGGCATGTGCCGCCACAGGCCCAGCACCACCACGCCGACGAATAGGCCCAGCGCCGCCGCGACCAGCGCGCGGCCGAACTGCTCGAGCCGCCGCTCCAGCGGCGTGCGCGGGTCGCGCGCCTGCCCGGTGAGCCCGGCGATGCGGCCCACCTCGGTGTGCACGCCGATGGCCACCACCACCGCGCGGCCGCGCCCGGCGCTGATGTGGGTGCCCGAATACACCATGCCGTGGCGGTCGGCCAGGCCGGTGGCCTCGGGCAGCGCGCCCACGCGCTTGCTCACCGGCACCGATTCGCCGGTCAGCGCGGCCTCCGCGGCCTGCAGCTGGGCGGCGTCGATCAGGCGCGCGTCGGCGGCCACCGCATCACCGGCGGCCAGCAGCACGATGTCGCCGGGCACCAGCGCGGCGGCCTCCAGCACCTGCTCGACACCCTCGCGCAGCACGCGCACGCGCAGGGCCGACAAGCGCCGCAGCGCGGCCATCGAGCGCGCGGCACGGCCCTCCTGCAGGCCGCCGATCAGCGCATTGGCCAGCACCACGGCCAGGATCACCGCCGCGTCGCCCTGGTGGCCCAGCGCCACCGCCAGCAGCGCGGCGACGAACAGGATGTAGATCAGCGGGCTCTTGAACTGCCGCGCGAACAGCCGCCACAGCGGCTGCGGCGCTGGCTCAGGCAGCGTGTTGGGGCCGTGGCGGGCCTGGGCCTGGCGCAGCTGCTCGGCGGCAAGGCCGTGCGCGGCGTCCAGCGCAAAGTGCTGCAGCAGCTGCGGCTGGGCAATGGCATGCCAGACCGGATCGATGTCGTCGGCAGTGCTGCCCGCCATGGCCGTGGTGCTCCCGCATGGGCCACCCCGCGGGCCCGCGGCCATTGTGGGTGCGGCCCCGGCCGGCGCCGGGCCGGCGGGCTCAGGGCTTGAGCAAGATCAACTGGCGTTCGGCATGCGAGCCGGCACTCAACGCCCAAGCGTCTTGTGCACACCCAGCGCCAGCAGCGTGCCGGCCATGCCCGACAGCAGGTACAGGCTCACCGCCCCGAGGCCGTGGTGGGCCGACAGGTACAGCGCCAGCAGCGGCGCACCCGCGGCGCCGA
>CAYPDO010001025.1:0-1568 GCA_964409495.1 uncultured Bordetella sp. | reverse complement strand
GCAAGCTGCACCCGCTCAAGCAGTGGAAGCTCAGCCCGGTGGACCTGGCCAGCCTGGACAAGTGGGACGACTACACCCGCGCCAAGGAGGCCATGTTCCTGCACTGCGACACCAGCGATGCGCCGTGGACGGTGATCAAGAGCAATTGCAAGAAGCGCGCGCGCCTGAACGCCATGCGCTACGTGCTGCACCGCCTGCCCTACACCCGGCGCGATCTGGCCACCATCGGCGCGGTGGATCCGCTGATCGTCGGCCGGCCCTCGCTGGTGCCCGGCACCGGCGACGACCTGCTGTCGCAGGGCAACAGCTGAGCCGCTAGCATGGCGGCATGACGTTTGATCGACGCCGCTTGCTGCGGGGTGGACTGGCCGGCGCCACGGCGCTGGCACTGCCCCTGGCCACCCGTGCCGCGCCCAGCGCGCCCTTCCGCCGCCTGGCGGTGGCCGATCCGCCCTTCGTCGAGGAATACGAGGTGGTCATCGCCCTGGCGCCGCCACTGGCACGCGGCCTGGTGGGCAAGGTGCTGACCCGCGCGGTGTCCGAGACCGACGAATACCTCAAGAGCGAGAAGCTCACCGCAGCGCTCGACCCCGAGAAGACCCAGCTGCATGAGAACTTCGTGCTGGCCCTGGCCGACGAGCTGGCCGACGCCGAGGTCAAGACCCTGCTGGTGCCGGTGGAGGCCGCCGACAGCGAGGACGCGCTGCTGCAGCAGATGCGCAGCAAGGCGCCGCAGGCCGACGGCCTGATGCTGGTCAACGTGATGGGCCGTTTCGTGGCGCTGCACGGTCTGGCGGCCTACGCGCCGGGGCTGATGATCGGCGTCAAGGTGCTGAGCGCGCGAGGCACGAACGGCCACGCCGCGCCGCTGCTCGAGGCGGTGTTCACGGCCGGCTTCCGCGGCCTCGACCCACGGGCGCAGCACCTGGAAGTGGTGGACATGCCCGAGCGCTTTGACGATGTGGACGCCCTGCTGGGCAATGTCGAACGCGCACGCCACGCCCTGGTGCGGGGTGCCGAGGCCATTGCCGCCGAGGTGGCGCGCCGCCTCACGGCGGGCTGAGCCGGCAGCTCGCGCCGGCCCGCTGCGCGAAAAAATCCCGCGTTCCGCACTCTGCTTCCGGCCTGCATGCCCGCACGCAGGCGCCAGGCTTTGCTTAGAATGCGGCCCAGTTCCGAGGAGCGTTGCAAGGCCGCCGATCCAAGCGCAGGCCCCAGGCTCGGGACTCTTCCCATTGCAACCGCGCTCACCCAGCAGTTCCTGCCGAGGGTGAGTGGTCTTCCTCTTCCCCCCGGCGTGACCTTCACCAGCCCACTGGAGCGCTGAACGATGAACGCCCCCCTGAACGCCATCCATACCGCCCTGGCCGCGGACCAATACGCCATTGCCGACCTGTCGCTCGCCGACTGGGGCCGCAAGGAACTGAACATCGCCGAAAGCGAGATGCCCGCGCTGATGGCCATCCGCAGCGAATTCGCCGCCAGCCAGCCGCTGAAGGGCGCGCGCATCACCGGCAGCCTGCACATGACCATCCAGACCGCCGTGCTGGTGGAAACGCTGCAGGCCC
>CAYPDO010001024.1:0-1571 GCA_964409495.1 uncultured Bordetella sp. | reverse complement strand
GCCCACCATGCCCGCGTGGCCGCCAACCTGCTGGACATCGCGCGCCGCCAGCTGCAGGAAGACCCGGCCGTGGCGGCGGCCGAGGTGCAGCGCCTGCAGGCCCTGCTGGACAGCCCCGACAACAACCTTGCCGCGCTGAACCAGGCGCTGGCCGAATCCATCGCCGCCGGCCGCCTGACGCTGGCCACGCCCGGCCTGGCCCGGCACCTGTGGCACACCACGCTGGCCAAGCTGGCGGTGGACCAGCCGAACTACGCCACCTACCGCCGTGCCATCGCGCGCTGAGCACGGGCACACCGAGGACCCGAGCATGACCGAACCCACTGCCGCCCCGGCCACCGTGTTGCGCGAAGAGCGTGATGGCGCCGTGGCCATCCTGGTGCTGGCCGATGCCAAGCGCCTGAACCCGCTGGGCCAGCCCTTGCAGAACGCCTTGCGCGAACGCCTGCGCGCACTCGCCGCCGACCGCAGCGTGCGCGCGCTGGTGATCACCGCCGAAGGCCGCGGCTTCTGCGTGGGCGCGGATCTCAGTGCGATGAACAGTGCGCTGGCCGGCGAGGCATCGACCGACACGCGCACGCTGGGCGACAAGACGGCCGACACGATGCATGCGGCCTCCAACCGGCTGATCTCGGACATCCGCCGCTTGCCGTTTCCGGTGGTGAGTGCGATCAACGGCGCCTGTGCCGGTGCGGGGGTGGGCCTGGCGCTGTCGGCCGACATCGTGGTGGCCGCCCGTTCGGCCTATTTCTACCTGCCCTTCATGGCCAAGCTGGGCATCGTGCCGGATCTGGGCAGCACCTGGTTCCTGGATCGTCTGGTGGGCCGCGGCCGCGCCACCGCACTCACACTGCTGGGTGAAAAGCTGCCCGCCGAGAAGGCCGCCGAATGGGGGCTGGTCTGGGCCTGTGTGGACGGCGAGGCTTTGCGCGCCGAGGCGCTGAAGCTGGCCCATCGGCTGGCCGCCCTGCCCCCGCAGGCCGCGCTGGAAACCCGCCGCGCCTACGACGCCGCCGCGCACAACAGCCTCGATGCCCAGATGGGCTACGAGGCCGAGCGGCAGCGCGAACTGATCGATGCGCCGAGCTTTGCGGAAGGGGTGCAAGCCTTCATCGGCAAGCGCGAGCCGCGGTTTTCTGGGCGATCTTGAGTTTGCTACTTGAGTTCGCAGCCGAAGGTCTGCGCATGGCCAAGGCCGCCGGGTAACCGCCCGGCTCCATGTCCCCCGCCAAGGTGCTCTCGCACCTCGGCTCCTCCTTTACTTACGCCGGGCGGTCACCCGGCGTCCTCGTCCCGAGGCACCGTGGCATGCCGTCGTCCGCATTCCTCGACCATGCGGCCAAGCCGTGCCCGGGTGTCTGGCGCAGCGAATCTGCGCTGGCGAGGAGCGCAGCAGGCGTGGCGGCGGGCTCAGCCCGCATCGACCTCTGACTCGCATCGCCTGTTCGAGCACAGTGAGCGTCAGCGAACGGAGCGAGTTGCGATGCGCCGCCACGCCTGCGAGCACCGCAGCGAAGTCCGATGCAACGCATCGGACCAGCGCAGTTGAGCGAAGCCAGACACCCGGGCAC
>CAYPDO010001023.1:0-1576 GCA_964409495.1 uncultured Bordetella sp. | reverse complement strand
GACAGCTTCGTGCTTCAGATGCTGCTGGTGGTGCTGGTGCCGGGCCTGCTGGCCCTGGTGTTCGGCTGGTTCGCCTTCCGCTCGCGCATCAAGGGCGTGTACTTCAGCATCATCACCCAGGCCATGACCTTCGCGGCGATGCTGCTGTTCTTCCGCAATGAAACCGGCTTTGGCGGCAACAACGGCTTCACCGATTTCAAGCGCATCCTGGGCGTGCCCATCGCCACGGCCGAGATGCGGGTGTTTCTGTTTGCGCTGAGCGGCCTGGTGCTGGTGGGCTTCTACCTGATGGCGCGCGCCATCGTGAACAGCAAGTACGGCCGCGTGCTGCAGGCCATCCGCGATGCCGAAAGCCGTGTGATGTTCACCGGCTACAACCCGCTGGCCTACAAGCTGAGCATCTGGACGCTCAGCGCGGTGATGTGCGCCATTGCCGGCGCGCTGTATGTGCCGCAGGTGGGCATCATCAACCCCGGCGAGATGAGCCCGGCGGCCAGCATCGAGATCGCCATCTGGGCTGCGGTGGGCGGCCGCGCCACACTGATCGGGCCGATCATCGGCGCGTTCTTCGTCAATGGCGCCAAGAGCTGGTTCACGGTGGCCTTTCCGGAGTATTGGCTGTACTTCCTGGGCGCCTTGTTCATCGCGGTGACGCTGTACCTGCCGAACGGCATCGTGGGCCTGTTCAAGAAGGCCACGGAGAAGAAGCAATGACGCCCGAACTGATGGAAGAGGGCGCCCGGCGGCGCGAGGCATATGAGGCGAAGAAGGCCTCGATCACCCGCACCGAAAGCGGGGGCCGCAGTGCCAGCTATGGCCGCATTGCGCGCCTGGGCCAGCCCGACTTCGCACATGGCGTGGCGCTGTACCTGGATGACATCACGGTCAGCTTCGACGGCTTTCGCGCGCTGAACAAGCTGAGCCTGACGGTCAATGTGGGCGAGCTGCGCTGCATCATCGGCCCCAACGGCGCCGGCAAGACCACGATGATGGACTGCATCACCGGCAAGACCCGGCCCGACAGCGGCAAGGCCTTCTTCGGCAGCACCATCGATCTGCTGCGCCTGACCGAGCCCGAGATCGCCCAGGTGGGCATCGGCCGCAAGTTCCAGAAGCCCACGGTGTATGAAGAGCTGAGCGTGTTCGAGAACCTTGAGCTCGCGCTGTCGGGCGACCGGCGCGTCAAGGCCTCGCTGTTCTCGCGCCTGGGCGGCGCACAGCTCGATCGCATTGGCGAGGTGCTGGGCACCATCCATCTGATGGCCGAGGCACAGCGCCAGGCCGGCCTGCTGAGCCATGGCCAGAAGCAGTGGCTGGAGATCGGCATGCTGCTGATGCAAGACCCCGCGCTGCTGCTGCTCGATGAACCCGTGGCCGGCATGACCGACGAGGAAACCGAGCGCACGGCCGAGCTGTTCCTGTCGCTGGAAGGCAAGCACTCGCTGGTGGTGGTGGAGCACGACATGAAGTTCGTCGACCAGCTCACCGAAGGCCGCAAGAAGGTGACCGTGCTGCACGAAGGCTCGGTGCTGGCCGAGGGCTTGCTCTCCGAGGTGCAGGCCAACGAGAAGGTGGT
>CAYPDO010001022.1:0-1576 GCA_964409495.1 uncultured Bordetella sp. | reverse complement strand
ACACCGCCGGCATGGCGCAGCGCGACAGCCGCACCCGCGAGCTGCTGGAGATGCTGTCGCACCCGGCCATCCGCAAGCTGCTGGTGCTCAATGCCGCGGCCCAGGGCGAGACGGTGGAAGACGTGATGGTGGGCTACGACGTGGCGCACAGCCACGGCGTGGTGCTGTCCAAGCTCGACGAGGCCGTGAAGCTGGGCCCGGCGCTGGATGCACTGATCCGCCACAAGGCCCGCGTGGTGGGCGTGGCCAACGGCCAGCGCGTGCCCGAGGACTGGCACCGCCTGAGCGCCCAGGCCCTGGTGCAGCGCGCGCTGCGCGTCAGCGGCGGCGCCACCTGGCGCCTGGATGCCGACGACGTGAACCTGCTGTTCGC
Organism: uncultured Bordetella sp.; assembly: GCA_964409495.1. Lineage (GTDB taxonomy): Bacteria > Pseudomonadota > Gammaproteobacteria > Burkholderiales > Burkholderiaceae_C > Pseudaquabacterium. The sequence continues at coordinate 1,203 of CAYPDO010001022.1, read as the reverse complement.
CGCCATGCCGGGGCCGCGCGCCACGGCCGCCGGCGGCCTGCATGCCTGAGCCCGCCGCGCGCCGCCGCCAGCGTCCAAGCCTTGCCGATCCCGCCCTTCCGACCCCATTTGCCGTCTGCCCGATGACCTTTCCCGCCGCCATCGCCGCCCGCCAGCAGCCCGTTGACCAGGCCCACGGCCTGCGCCAGCTGTTTGCCGGCAGCCGCCTGCGCCAGGTGCCGCTGGTGCACAACCCGCACGTCGGCTTTGGCGGGGTGGTGATGGAACGCCTGTGCACCGCCTTTGCCGCCGAGGGCCTGCGCACCCTGGTGGTGGATGCTGCCGACACCGCCAGCCCGCCGCACGAGCTGGCCGCGGTGGACCTGGCGGCCTGCATCGAGCGCCTGTCGCCCAGCGTGTCCTACCTGGCCGCACGTGGCCTGCCGATGCGCTACCTGGATGCGCGCGCCAGCACCGCCGGCTTTCTGCTGGCGCTGGCCGCGGCGGCGCCGCAGGCCGACGTGCTGCTGGTGCATGCCGGCGCCTCTGACCTGCGCCGCCTGTTCACCGGCCGGGCGCCCCGCCCGGTGCTGATGGCCGGCGCCCGGCCCGACAGCCTCACCGAGGCCTATGCCGCGATGAAGCTGCTGGACCAGCGCCTGGGCACCCTGACCTACGACACCGTGGTGGTGGGCGACATGTCGGCCCGCCGCGCCCGCCAGACCGCCGATCGCCTGGCGCAGTGCGCCGACCACTTCCTGGGCGCCGCCATCGGCTGCTGGGCGGTGGTCGATCCCACGGCCCCGGCGCGCGCCGGGGTGTCCGACGACCTGCACCTCCTGGCGCAGGCGCAGCTGCCGCAGGACCGCCCGCCGGGCGATCACCTGCCGGTGGCCGCGCCGCACGCCGTCCTGCATGCCGCTGCGCCGCTTGCGTCGCAGCCTGGCCGATTGAACTGAAATGTCCGTACCGTTCCCCCGGAGCCAGACCATGTACACCGAAAAGGGCCGACTCGACGCGAACGCGCTGCTCAAGCAGTACAGCCCGCTGGTCCGACGGCTGGCGCACCAGATGATCGCCAAGCTGCCCGCCAACGTGGAGCTGGACGACCTGATCCAGGTGGGCATGATCGGCCTGTCGGATGCCTTGTCGCGCTTCGATGCCGGCATGGGCGTGCAGTTCGAGACCTTCGCCACCCAGCGCATCCGCGGCGCCATGCTCGAC
>CAYPDO010001021.1:0-1577 GCA_964409495.1 uncultured Bordetella sp. | reverse complement strand
GTTCGGTGGTCACCGAGCGCCACCGCCACCGCTACGAGGCCAACGAGAAGTACCTCGATGCGCTGCAGCAGGCCGGCCTGGTGATCAGCGCCATCACCCAGCGCGAGAAGCTGACCGAGATGGTGGAGCTGCCGCGCGCCGCGCACCCCTGGTTCGTCGGCGTGCAGTTCCACCCCGAGTTCAAGAGCACGCCCTGGGACGGCCACCCGCTGTTCATCGGCTACATCGGCGCGGCACTGGCCCATGCCGCGGCCCCGGCCGTGGCGGCCTGATCGGGACGGGGCAGCACGATGCAACTCTGCGGCTTCGACGTCGGCCTGGACCAGCCCTTCTTCCTGATCGCCGGCACCTGCTCGATCGAGAGCCTGCAGATGTCGCTCGACGTGGCCGGCACGCTGAAGGAGGCCTGCGGCGCCCTGGGCATCCCGCTGATCTACAAGGGCTCGTTCGACAAGGCCAACCGCTCGTCGGGCACCAGCCAGCGCGGCGTGGGCATCGATGCCGGCCTGAAGATCCTGGATGAAGTGCGGCGCCAGACCGGCCTGCCCATCCTCACCGACGTGCACGACGAGGCCCAGGTGGCGCCCGTGGCCGCGGTGGTGGATGTGCTGCAGACCCCGGCCTTCCTGTGCCGCCAGACCGATTTCATCCGAGCGGTGGCGCAATCGGGCAAGCCGGTGAACATCAAGAAGGGCCAGTTCCTCGCGCCCTGGGACATGAAGAACGTGATCGACAAGGCGCGGGCTGCAGCCCACGAGGCGGGCCTGTCGGAAGACCGCTTCCTGGCCTGCGAGCGCGGCGTGAGCTTCGGCTACAACAACCTGGTCGCCGACATGAGCAGCCTGGCCGAGATGCGCAAGTCGGGCGCGCCGGTGGTGTTCGACGTCACCCACTCGGTGCAGAAGCCTGGTGGCCTGGGCGGCAGCAGCGGCGGTGCGCGCGAGATGGTGCCGGTGCTGGCGCGTGCCGGCGTGGGCGCCGGCGTGGCCGGCCTGTTCATGGAAACCCACCCCGAGCCGGCCAAGGCCTGGTCGGACGGCCCCAACGCCGTGCCGCTCAAGCACATGGCCACGCTGCTGGAACAGCTCGTGGCACTCGACCGTGTGGTCAAAAGCCAGCCGCTGCTGGAAAACGACTTCAACTGAGCGACGCCATGGCGGCCTACATCATTGCCGATGTCACGGTGACGAACCCCGAGCAGATGGCCAAGTACCGCGAATGGTCCACCAAGGCCATGCAGGAGCACGGCGCCGAGGTGCTGGTGCGCGGCGGCACCAGCGAGACGCTGGAGGGCGACTGGTCGCCGCAGCGCCTGGTGATGCTGAAGTTTGCCGACCGCGAAGCCGCCAAGCGCTTCTACCATTCCGACACCTACACCCATGCCCGCACGCTGCGCGAAGGCGCCGGCGTGATGCGCATGGTGGTGGTCGACGGCGTCTGAGCGCGCCGACACACCGCCCCACACGAATCCGAAACTGCTGAGGAAAGCGAAGACCCCATGAGTGCCATCGTCGATATCGTCGGCCGCGAGATCCTGGACAGCCGCGGCAATCCCACCGTCGAGTGCGACGTGCTGC
>CAYPDO010001020.1:0-1578 GCA_964409495.1 uncultured Bordetella sp. | reverse complement strand
GCGCTGGCCGAGATCCTGCACCGCGCGGGCGTGCCGGCCGGTGTGTTCAACCTGGTGATGGGCCGCGGCTCGGAGGTGGGCCAGGTGCTGCTGGACGATGCGCGCATCGCCGGCATCAGCTTCACCGGCAGCACCGCCACCGGCGCGCGCGTGGCCCAGGCCTGCGTGGCGCGCGGCGCCCGCTTCCAGCTCGAGATGGGCGGCAAGAACCCCTTCGTGGTGCTGGACGATGCCGACCTGGGCGTGGCGGTGAACTGCGCCATCAACAGCGGCTTCTTCAGCACCGGCCAGCGCTGCACCGCCAGCAGCCGCGTCATCGTCACCGAGGGCATCCACGACCGCTTCATCGCCGCCATGGCCGAGCGCATGGCCACGCTGAAGGTGGATGACGCGCGCCAGCCCGGCACCGACATCGGCCCGGTGGTCGACGAGCGCCAGCTGGCGCAGGACCTGGAGTACATCGCCATCGGCCAGGCTGAGGGCGCGCGGCTCGTGGCCGGTGGCCAGCCGCAGGCCAGCAGCAGCGCGGGCGCGCCCGGCTTCTACCTGCGCCCGGCGCTGTTCGCCGACACCACGCCCGGCATGCGCATCAACCGCGAAGAAATCTTCGGCCCGGTGGTCAGCGTGCAGCGCGCGAAGAACTACGACGAAGCCCTGGCCCTGGCCAACGACACGCCCTTCGGCCTGGCCAGCGGCATTGCCACCACCAGCCTGAAACACGCCACGCACTTCAAGCGCCAGGCCCAGGCCGGCATGGTGATGGTGAACCTGCCCACCGCGGGGGTGGATTACCACGTGCCCTTTGGCGGCCGCAAGGGCAGCAGCCACGGCCCGCGCGAACAGGGCCGCTACGCTGCCGAGATATACACCACGGTCAAGACAGCCTACACCCAGGCCTGAGCGTCCACGGCCAAGAGAAGACAGACACGCCCATGAGTTCGCTGCATCTGGATCAGGTCGGCAAGGCCTACGGCCCGGTCGAGGTCATCGCCCAGCTCTCGCTCGAGGTGCGCCAGGGCGAGTTCGTGGTTTTCCTCGGCCCCTCGGGCTGCGGCAAGACCAGCCTGCTGCGCATGATCGCCGGGCTGGAATCGGTCACCCGCGGCCGCATCCTGATCGGCGGCGAGGACGTGACCCACCTCGCCCCCGGCCAGCGCAAGCTGGCGATGGTGTTCCAGCACTATGCGCTGTACCCGCACATGAGCGTGCGCGACAACCTGGCCTTCGGCCTGCAGAACACCGGCGTGGCGCCCGCCGAGATCACGCGCCGCATCGGCGAGGCCGCGCGCATGCTCGAGCTGGACGCGCTGCTGCAGCGCAAGCCCGATCAACTGTCGGGCGGCCAGCGCCAGCGCGTGGCCATCGGCCGCGCGGTGGTCAAGGAGCCGGCGCTGTTCCTGTTCGACGAGCCGCTGTCCAACCTGGACGCCGCGCTGCGCGGCCGCACCCGCGTGGAGCTGGCGCGCCTGCACCAGCGCCTGGGCGCCACGATGGTCTTCGTCACGCACGACCAGCTGGAGGCCATGACCCTGGCCACGCGCATCGTGGTGATGAACAAGGGCGCCATCGAGCAGGTGG
>CAYPDO010001019.1:0-1579 GCA_964409495.1 uncultured Bordetella sp. | reverse complement strand
CCGCACCGGGAAAGCTGCCCAGCAGCAGCACCCGCGTGCCGGCATCGGCCAGCGGTGGCAGGCCCAGCAGGCGGCCGCCCACATCGCACGTTGGCGCCAGGGGGTCGATTCCGTCACGCGGCTGGGTCATGATTGGCGTGCAGGCCGCCGGCCCGCGTCATTCATCAATGCAAGGAGGAAAGGCTTCATGAACATCGAGGCTGTGGTCAATTTTCTCAGCACCCAGGGCGCCGACTTCGGCCTGAAGATCCTGGGCGCACTGGCGGCCTGGATCATCGGGCGCTGGCTGATCGGCATGGTGGTGCGGGCCCTGGGCGTGGCGCTGGCCGCCGGCAAGAAGGTGGATGCCACGCTGGCCAACTACCTGAAGTCGATCCTGGGCGTGGTGCTCAATGTCGTGCTGGTGCTGGCCATCCTGGACATCTTCGGCGTCAAGACCACCTCGTTCGCCGCGCTGCTGGCGGGCGCCGGCCTGGCCATCGGCACGGCCTGGGGCGGGCTGCTCACGCACTTTGCGGCGGGTGTGTTCATGCAGGTGCTGCGGCCCTTCAAGGTGGGTGACTTCGTGCAGGCCGGCGGCATCACCGGCACGGTGCATGAGCTGGGCCTGTTCGGCACCACCATCATCACGCCCGACAACGTGCTCACCATCGTGGGCAACAACAAGGTGTTCTCCGACAGCATCCAGAACTTCTCGGCGCTGCCGCACCGCCGCGTGGATTGCACCGCCAAGGTGGCCAACAGCGTGGATCCGGTGGACGCCATCGCACGGCTGAAGGCGGCGGTGGCGCAGATCCCCAATGTCAAGGCCGACCCGGCGCCCGATGTCGACCTGCTGCAGTTCACGCCCGAGGGCCCGCTGCTGGCAGTGCGGCCCTACACCCACACCGACCACTACTGGCAGGTGTACTTCGACACCCACCGCGCCATCGTGGCCACCTTCGGCGCCGCCGGCTACCCGGTGCCCGAGACGCCGATCACGCCGCGCAACCGCTGACCAGCGGGCCCAGCCGCGGCAACGCCGCCACGGCATTGGCCGTGGTGATGCGCGCCGTGTGTTCCTGCGTCCAGCCGCGCAGCGTGGCCAGGGTTTCGGCGATGCGCGGCAGCTCGGCCGGCGCGTTGCGGCTGGTGGCGCCGGCGGCACGCTCGGCGGCGCTGCGGTACAGCCAGGCTGGCGGGATGTCGGGCGCGTCGGTTTCGAGCACCGGCACGCTGTCGGGCAGCGCGCCGGCCAGGCGGCGGATCTGCAGCGCGCGCTGGTGCGTCATCGCACCGCCAAAGCCCAGCCGGAAGCCCTGCGCGACAAAGCGCCGCGCCTGCTCGGCGCTGCCGTTGAAGGCGTGCGCGATGCCGCCGGCCACCGGCACGCGGTTCAGCCCGGCCAGCAGCTGGTCGGCCGAGCGCCGCACATGCAGGATCACCGGCAGCCCGGCGGCACGCGCCAGCTTCAGCTGCGCCAGGTAGAAATGCTGCTGGCGCACCGGGTCCAGCCCGGGCACGAAATAGTCCAGCCCGATCTCGCCCACGGCCACCAGGCGCGGGTCGTCGCGCCAGCGCTGCAGCGCCTCGGCCAGCC
>CAYPDO010001018.1:0-1579 GCA_964409495.1 uncultured Bordetella sp. | reverse complement strand
CCACAGCGCGCGGCGATCACGGCGCTGTCGCTGCCATAGCAGGCGGCGGGGGTATCCACCACCACGTGGTCAAACTTGGAGAGCAGTTCACGCATGAGCAGTCCGAACGCCGGGCGCTCCACAAGTTCCAGCGGGTTCGGGGGGGTGATGCCCACCGGCAGCACAAACAGGCTGGGCACGCCCGGCACCTGCTGGATCACCTTGCTTTCGGCCCGGCCGCTCAGGATGCCTGACAGTCCAGCCTGGTTGCTGACGCCGAACACGGCGTGCTGGCGCGGGTGGCGCAGGTCAGCATCCACCAGCAGCGTGCGGCCACCCAGCTGGGCCAGCGTAACGGCCAGGTTGGCGGCGAAGAAGGTCTTGCCGTCGCCGCTGTCGGGGCTGACCACGGCGATGGCGCGGCGCTCTTGCCCTTCGTTGAACAGCCGCATCATGATCTGGCTGCGGATGGCGCGGAAGCTCTCTGACTGCACGCCAAAGGGCTGGTTCAAGGCCACCAGCTCGGGGTTGGCCTTGCGCTTGTCTTCGGCGGCGTACGGGTAGTGGAACTGCTGCGCCAGCGCGAACATCACGTCGTCGTTGCTGGCAAAGCCCAGGGCCACGGCGGCTTCGCCGAAGCGAAGACCCTTGTCGCGCTGATGGCGCACGATCTTCTCCACCTGATCGGCGGAGAGGTGGCGCAGATCGGCCAGGATGGCGCCGATGGAGCGGTCGGCCACGGTGGTGTCTTGGCTGCTGGTGGTCATCACAGGCTCCGGCCGGTGTCAGGGGCCGGCAGGGCAAACGCCTGCGGCGCATTCAGGGCCGGGCGGGCAGGGTTGAAACGCTTGGCGCCAGGCTTGGGCAGGCTGCCCAGCACCGGCAGGCCCAGAGCGGCCACGGCGTCTTCCGGGGCGCGCACGCGGCGATCGGTGAGTTCCATCAGCAAGGCCACGCCGATGGCCAGCAGCAGGCCCAGGAAGATGGCCAGTGCGGTGTTCAGTGCCAGCTTGGGGCTGGCATGCTCGGCCGGCGGCTGGGCCAACGACAGCACGTTGGCGAAGCTCTGGGTGTTCTGCGCTTCCAGGCCGCTCTGGCTCAGGCGCACGGCCAGGTTGTCGTACATGCGCTGGGCGCTTTCCACCTCGCGTTGCAGCACCAGGCCTTCGTCGCGCACGGCCTTCATCTGCAGCACCTTGGCGCGCTGGGCCTCCAGCGAGGCGCGCACCTGGCCCTCGCGGGCCTTGTTGATGGTGTTGCTGACACCCACGCCGCCGGTCACCTTGCGGGTTTCGGCATCCAGCCGCGCACGCAGTTCGGCGATGTTGGCCTTGGCCTCCAGCACCTGCGGGTTGGCATCGCCCAGGCGCTGGGTCAGTTCCTGCAGCTTGGCCTCGTTGCGCGAAAGATCCACCTTCAGGCCGCCGATCACCGGGTTGTTCAGCACCTCTTGCAGGCGATCTGCCTGCGAACCCTGGGCTTGGGACTGGCGGCTGCTGCTTTCGGCCGACACAGCCTGCAACTGCGTGAGCTGGCTGCTCAGCTCGTTGAGCCGGGCGCTTTCGACGTCCAGGCGCTCGTCGGTGGCGATGATGCCCTT
>CAYPDO010001017.1:0-1586 GCA_964409495.1 uncultured Bordetella sp. | reverse complement strand
CTCATCACGTTGAAGCCGAACCAGCCCACCGCCAGGATCCAGGCGCCCAGCGCCAGGAACGGGATGCTGCTGGGCGGGTGGGCGCTGATGATGCCGTCCTTGCGGTAGCGGCCAGCGCGCGCGCCCAGCAGCAGCACCGCGGCCAGGCCGATCCAGCCGCCCACCGCATGCACCACCACGCTGCCGGCGAAATCATGGAACTCGGCGCCGGTGGCGGCCTTCAGCCAGGCCTGGATGCCGAAACGCTGGTTCCACACCACGCCCTCGAACAGCGGGTACACCCCGCCCACCAGCACCGCGGTGGCCATCAGCTGCGGGCCGAAGCGCGCACGCTCGGCAATGCCGCCCGACACGATGGCCGGAATGGCCGCCGCGAAGGTGAGCAGGAAGAAGAACTTCACCAGCTCGTAGCCGTTCTTCGCCGCCAGCACATCGGCGCCCACCATGAAGCTGCTGCCATAGGCGACGGCATAGCCGACGAAGAAATAGGCGATGGTGCTGACCGCGAAGTCGACCAGGATCTTCACCAGCGCATTCACCTGGTTCTTCTTGCGCACCGTGCCCAGCTCCAAGAAGGCAAAACCGGCATGCATCGCGAGCACCATGATGGCGCCCAGAAGAATGAACAGGGCATCGCTGCCCTGCTTGATCTGCTCCATTGACATCGCTCCTGAGGAAAAGCATGCGCCGCATCGGGGCTGAACGCACCACGGCGGTCTGAAAGTGCACCATTCAAAAGCAAGAGACATGCCTTCTTTGGTGCGTCGCTGCCGCACCAAGTCGATCCACGTCCGGCATGCCCGCCCGTCATTGGGGCTGTACACGCACCTTCATGGTGCCTTTAGCGCCAGCGCCGTGGCGCGGCGGGCAGGGCCGGCCGGCCGGCGCCGCCCTGCGCTTCGGGTACAAAGCGCCATGGCCGAACCGTTCAAGAACCTGATCAACCCCGCCCGCGTGGCCGAGGCGGCCGGCCACCTGCAGCGCGCCTGGCCCGGCTTTGACGCGCCGCGTTTCCTGGCCCTGGCCACGCCGGGCCTGGAGGCACTGGAGATGAAGGCGCGGGCGATGCTGATCGCCGATGCGCTGGAGGCCACGCTGCCGGCCGACTTCACGGCGGCGGCGGCAGTGGTCGAGGCCGCGCTGGCGCCGGTGCTGCCAACGCCCGATGCGCTGCAGGACGGCTGGGCCGGCGCGGCCGCCGCCGGCCTGTCGGGCTGGATGCTGTGGCCGGTGGGCGAGTTCGTGGCCCGGCGCGGGCTGGATCAACCGCAGCGTGCGCTGCAGGCGCTGCAGGCCATCACCCAGCGCTTCACGGCCGAGTTCGCGATCCGGCCGTTCATCGTGCGCCACCCGGCACTGGTGTTCGACACGCTGGCGCAATGGCTGCCGCACCCCAGTGCCCATGTGCGGCGCCTGGTCAGCGAGGGCACGCGCCCGCGCCTGCCCTGGGGCCTGCGCCTGCAGGCCCTGGTGGCCGACCCCGCGCCCACGCTGCCGCTGCTGCGCGCGCTGCAGGACGACCCCAGCGAGTACGTGCGCCGCAGCGTGGCCAACCACCTGAACGACATCGCCAAGGACCACCCGGC
>CAYPDO010001016.1:0-1593 GCA_964409495.1 uncultured Bordetella sp. | reverse complement strand
ATGGTGATGCCGAATTCGGGCAGGGCGTAGCTCAGCGGCAGAGCATCCGGCGTGTCGTCCAGGAGGTGCACGGTGTCCGGCCCCTTGGGCTGCAGCCACCATTGCACACCCGGGTTCAGGGTCGCAAAAGCGCGTAATTTTTCGAGATCCCCTGCACTCAGGGGCTCCAGGTGCCGCAGCACCAGGGCCGTGACCGCATCGCCGCAGGCCAGTTCGATCTGCGGACAGGTCTCGATGGCATCGAGCGAGCCGATCAGGGCGCGCAAGGGCATCAGCATGGCGCTCACGTGCGGGGGCAGCACGGGGCACACCGCCATGTCGGCCACGTAGCGGCTCTTGCGCTCGTGAAATCCCACCAGCACCGTGCCCTTGCGTGCCACATGGCGCACCGACAGGCGGGCGCGGAAGCGGTAGCCCCAGTCGGGACCCTGGATCGGGCGCAGCAGGTTCTCGGCCTTCACCTTGGCCAGGTGGGCCAGGTTGTCCTCGAGCACGCGCTGCTTGATGGCCACCTGGGCTGCGCCGTCCACATGCTGCATCTTGCAGCCGCCGCAGGCCCCGGCGTGCAGGCCGAAATGCGGGCAGCCCGGACGCACGCGCAGCGCGCTCTCGCTGCGCAGCGCGGTCAGCGTGCCCTGTTCCCAGGCGTTCTTGCTGCGGCCCACCTGAACCTGCACCTCCTCGCCCGGCAGCGCGCCTTCGATGAACACCACCTTGCCCTCGGCATTGCGGGCAACGCCCTGCGCTTCGAGGTCAATCGAATCAACCTTCAACCATTCGTCTTTTGCTGTCATGGGCCGGATTATCCGGGCATGAAAAAGCCGCCCGAGGGCGGCCTGTTCCTTGCGCATGCCTGCGGCATGCCAGGCGCATCAGTTCATGGCTTGACGTAGTCGGACTGCACCTTCCAGCGGCCATCGACGATCTGCGACAGGCGCGACAGGTCGTTGCCCAGTCGCTTGGTGGCCGTGAAGTTCATCTGCGGGCTGCCGAAGATGTCGGGCGGGATGACCAGCCCATCCATGGCCTTGACGAGGTTGTCGGTGCTGAGGTTCGGCCCCACCTTCTGCGCCACGCGGGCGAAGGCGTCGATGATCATGTAGCCGTAGGCCGAGAACACCGTGGGATCCTCGCTGAACTTGGTCTTGTACTTGGTGGCCCAGAAGCGGATCGGCTGGGCCGCCTCGTCCAGGTAGGGGTGCTGCGCGGTCATGGTGGTGTACAGGCCGTCCATGGCCTTGCCGCCGAGCTTGTGGATCAGGTCGGTGTAGGCCGCGCTGGAACCCAGGAACACCGGGTTGAAGCCGGTCTTGCGCGCCTCGCCGATGGCACCGATGGTCTCGCGGATGATGGTGCCCAGCACCACCAGGTCGCAGCCGGCCGACTTCATCTTGGCCACCTGCGAGCTGAAATCGGTGGCACCGCGCTTGTAGCTGGTCTTCTCGGTGAATTCCATGCCCATGGCCTTGAGGCCGGCCTCGCCGCCGCGCACCACCTCGAGGCCGAACTCGTCGTCCTGGTAGATGGTGCACACCTTCTTGGCACCCTTTTCCTTCACCAGCTTGGGCAGCACCATGCGGATCTGGTCGTAGT
>CAYPDO010001015.1:0-1600 GCA_964409495.1 uncultured Bordetella sp. | reverse complement strand
CTGGGCCGGCCGCTGCGCGACCTGCGCATCTCGGTGACCGACCGGTGCAACTTCCGCTGCAGCTACTGCATGCCCAAGGAAGTGTTCGACCGCGACTACGTATTCCTGCCGCAGAGCTCGCTGCTGAGCTTCGAGGAGATCACGCGGCTGGCGCGCATCTTCGTGGCGCACGGCGTGCAGAAGATCCGCCTGACCGGCGGCGAGCCGCTGCTGCGCCGCCACCTCGAGGCACTGATCGAGCAGCTGGCCGAACTGCGCACGCCCGAGGGCGCGCCGCTGGACATCACGCTCACCACCAACGGCTCGGTGCTGGCCAAGAAGGCGCGCGCGCTGGCCGCCGCCGGGCTGAAGCGCGTCACCGTCAGCCTGGACGAGCTGGACGACGCCATCTTCCGGCGCATGAACGATGTCGACTTTCCGGTGGCCGACGTGCTGGCCGGCATCGATGCCGCGGTGGCCGCCGGGCTGGCGCCGATCAAGGTCAACATGGTGGTCAAGCGCGGCACCAACGAACACGAGATCGTGCCGATGGCGCGCTACTTCCGCGAGCGCTACGACGGCCAGGTGGTGCTGCGCTTCATCGAGTACATGGACGTGGGCGCCAGCAACGGCTGGCGCATGGACGAGGTGCTGCCCTCGGCCCAGGTGCTGGAGCGGCTGCGCGCGCACTGGGCGCTGGCGCCGCTGGATCCCACCGTCACCGGCGAGACCGCCGAGCGCTGGCGCTATGCCGATGGCCGCGGCGAGATCGGCCTGATCTCCAGCGTCACCCAGGCGTTCTGCCGCGACTGCAACCGCGCCCGCCTGTCCACCGAGGGCAAGCTGTTCCTGTGCCTGTTCGCCACCCAGGGCCATGACCTGCGCACGCTGCTGCGCAGCGGTGCCAGCGATGCCGACATCACCAGCGCGCTGGCCGCCGTGTGGGCCGGCCGCAGCGACCGCTACAGCGAGCTGCGCGCGGCCCAGCCGGCCGATGCCCCGGCCACACCGGGTGGCCGCCGTGTCGAGATGAGCTACATCGGCGGTTGAGCGTCCTCCATCCCCTGCCTGCTTCCTTCATGAGCGCACAGCACCCCTCCCTGGCCGAGATCGCCTCCTGCGTGTCGGGCTACGACCCCAATGCCCTGCCCGTCGCCCAGGCGCAGGAGTTCATCGCCCGCCTGGTGCCGCGCGTGCAGGCGGTGGAGAGCCTGGCCATCCGCGCCGCGCTGGGCCGCGTGCTGGCACGCGACATCGTCTCGCCGATCGACGTGCCGGCGCATGACAACTCGGCCATGGACGGCTTCGCGCTGCGCGGCAGCGATCTGGCGGCCGATGCCGATGGCCTGTTCACCGTGGCCGGCACCGGCCTGGCCGGCGCGCAGTTCAGCGGCGAGGTGCCGCCCGGCCACTGCGTGCGCATCATGACCGGCGCGGTGATGCCGGCGGGCCTGGACACCGTGGTGCCGCAGGAGTTCACCCGCAGCGAGTCCGATGGCCGCATCGGTGTGCCGGCCGGTGTGGTGAAGACCGGCGACAACCGCCGCCTGCGCGGCGAAGACCTGCAGCGCGGCACGCCGGCGCTGGCGGCCGGCCGCATCCTGAGCCCGGCCGACCTGGG
>CAYPDO010001014.1:0-1601 GCA_964409495.1 uncultured Bordetella sp. | reverse complement strand
GCCCCACACGGCGCCACGGCGGCACCGGCCTGGGCCTGGCCATCACCCGCCACATCGCCGAGGCGATGGGCGGCGCGGCAGGCCTGGAAAGCCAGCCGGGGCAGGGCAGCAGCTTCTGGATCACGGTGCAACTGCAGCTGCAGGCGCCGGTCGCCCGGCTGGCCGGCGCCATGCCGCTGTCGCTGCGCAGCCCGGTGCTGGTGGTTGACGATCTGGGCGCCACACGCCATGCCCTGCGCACACAGCTGGTGGCAGCCGGTGCCATGGTGCGCCTGATCGGCGATGCCGTCCAGGCACGCGCCGCCCTGGCCGAACCGGCCCGGCCGGCCTGCATGCTGCTGGATGCCGAGATGCTGGAGGCCGCGCCGGCACAGCCCGGCAACGCGGCCGTCGGCGTGCCGGCCTGGCGTGGCCTGCTGCGTCTGGCCCGTGCCCACGGCCAGCCGCCGGCCGTGCTGCTGCTCACCAACGGTGATCCAGCCGATCTGCAAGCCGAGGCCCTGGCGCTGGGCGCCACGGCCGTGCTGGCCAAGCCGGTGTTGCCGCAGCAGTTGCTGGCCGCCCTGCGCCGCGCCCAACCGGCGGCGGCGGCCGGGCCGGGGGACCACGGCGCCGTCGCCCCACCCGCTGGCGACACGGCCTTCGACGCTGCCGATGCCGCACGCCAACGTCTGGCCGCGCGGCTTGCCGGGCACCGCGTGCTGCTGGCGGACGACAGCCCGGTCAACCTCGAGGTGGGCGCCGCCTTGCTGGCTGCGGCCGGGCTGCAGGTCGATCTGGCCAGCGGTGGCGAGCAGGCTGTGGCGCTGGCCACCGACACCGATTACGCAGCCATCCTGCTGGATGTGCAGATGCCGGGCACCGACGGACTGCAGGCCGCACGGCGCATCCGCCTGCAGGCGCGCCATGCCCGCACACCGGTGATCGCCATGACGGCCGGCGCCAGCGCCGCCGACCGCGCGCGCTGCCTGGCGCACGGCATGGACGACCACATCACCAAGCCGGTCGATGCGCAGGCGCTGTACACCACGCTGGCGCGCTGGCTGCTGCCCGATGCAGCCGTGACCGACGCGCCGGGCTCCGGGCCGGTACGGGTGGCAGGGTAGCGGTCGCGGCCTACACTGCCGGGCATGAAAGACGTCGTCATCTCCGGCACCGGGCTTTACCGGCCGCCCCACACGATCACCAATGCCGAGCTGGTGGCCTCCTACAACGCCTACGCCGACCTGCAAAACGCGCAACATGCCGCCGCCATTGCCGCTGGCGAGCGCCAGGCGCTGGTGCACTCGAGCGTCGAGTTCATCGAGAAGGCCTCGGGCATCCAGCAGCGCTATGTGATCGCCAAGGAAGGCGTGCTCGACCCCACCCGCATGAAGCCGCACTTCGACCCGCGGCCCGACGAGCAGATCTCGCTGATGGCCGAGATCGCCGTCGATGCGGCGGCCAAGGCCCTGGCGGCGGCCCAGGTGGCGGCCGGCGAGATCGACGCGGTGTACTGTGCTGCCGCCAACATGCAGCGCGCCTACCCGGCCATGGCCTGCGAGATCCAGGCGGCGCTGGGGGCCGGGCCCATCGGAGCGGCCTGTTTGTTCCTGGTCTTA
>CAYPDO010001013.1:0-1617 GCA_964409495.1 uncultured Bordetella sp. | reverse complement strand
GGGCGGAAGTTAGCAAACAGGCCCAGGTGCTTGCGCAGGCCCAGGATGGCCTGCTCGGGGCGGAACTGGCGCTCGAGCTTGTCGTACTTCCAGTCGCCCACGGCGCCGAACAGCACGGCGTCGGCGCTTTTGGCCAGGTTCAGCGTGGCCTCGGGCAGCGGGTGGCCGTGGGCGTCATACGCCGCGCCGCCAACCAGGGCGCTCTCGGTCTCGAACTTCAGGTCGAGCACGTTCAGCACCTTCACGGCCTCGGCCATGATTTCGGTGCCGATGCCGTCACCGGGGAGGATTGCGATCTTCATGGCTTGCTCTCTTCTCTTTGCGGTCTTGCTTGAAATTGTGGCTTGGGGTCGTTTTTTGGCTTGGCTTGCTTTGGCTTGCTTTGGCTTGCGCGGGGTCCGCGGCCACCGGGTGACCGGCTTGCTCCGTGTCCCCCGGGCGCCGCTGCGCGACGCCCTCCTCCTTTACCTGCGCAATCCGGTCACCCGGCGTCCGCGGCCCTGGAACCGTCCCGCACTGCGTCGAGGTTCTTGGCATGCGGCGGTGGTGCCCGAGCGTCGGGGTGGGGTGACCCCTTTCACGCAAGTAAAGGAGGAGCGGACCGGAGGGCCGCGGGGGACATGGAGTGAAAGGGGTCACCCCAGCCCGGCGCGATCACTCAGACCGCAGCAAGCAAACAAACAAGCAAACAACAAAAACTCAACCAGCCAGCTTCTGCGCCAACCAAGGCATGCGCGCCATGCGCTCAGCCTCGAAGGCCTTGATCTTGTCGGCATGGCGCAGCGTCAGGCCGATGTCGTCGAAGCCGTTGACCAGGCAGTATTTGCGGAAGGCCTGCACGTCGAACGGGATCTCCTGGCCGTCGCCCTTGACGATGACCTGGCGCGGCAGGTCGATCGTGAGCTGGTAACCCGGGAAGGCCGCCACCTCGTCGAACAGGCGGGCCACCACGGCTTCATCGAGCGCGATGGGCAGCAGGCCGTTCTTGAAGCAGTTGTTGAAGAAGATGTCGGCGAAGCTGGGCGCGATGATGCAGCGGAAGCCATACTGCTCCAACGCCCAGGGCGCGTGCTCGCGGCTCGAGCCACAGCCGAAGTTCTTGCGCGCCAGCAGCACGCTGGCGCCCTGGTAGCGCGGCTGGTTGAGCACGAAGTCGGGGTTGGGCCTGCGCTCGGCAGGGTTCTGGCCGGGCTCGCCCTTGTCGAGGTAACGCCACTCGTCGAACAGGTTCGGGCCGAAGCCGGTGCGGGCGATCGACTTCAGGAACTGCTTGGGAATGATGGCGTCGGTGTCGACGTTGGCGCGGTCCATCGGGGCCACCAGGCCCTGGTGCACGGTGAAGGCTTGCATGGGGATTCCTCGTTCGTCAGTTCTTGGCGGCGCCTTCGATGGTCTGGCCGGCCTTCTTGATGTCCTGGCCCACACCGCGGATGGTGTTGCAGGCGGACAGCGCGGCCAGGCCAGCCAGGGCGGCCAGCAGGATGAGCTTGCGGGTCATGTCGCGGCTCCTGGGCGTTGGGCGCGCATGCCGTCAGGCGATGCGGCGCACGTCGACGAAATGGCCGGCCAGCGCGGCGGCAGCGGCCATGGCCGGGCTCACCAGGTGGGTGCGGCCGC
>CAYPDO010001012.1:0-1619 GCA_964409495.1 uncultured Bordetella sp. | reverse complement strand
AAGACCTGCGCTTGCTGCGCAGCCGCCAGCGCCAGGAGAAGCTGGCGGCCATGGGGCGCATGTCGGCCGGCATCGCGCACGAGATCCGCAACCCGCTGGCGGCCATTGCACAGGCCAATGCGCTGCTGCTCGAGGACGATCTGCCGCCGCCGCATCAGCGGCTCACGCGCATCGTGGCCGACAACGTCGACCGCCTCAAGCGCATCGTCGACGACGTGATGGCCGTGGCCCCGGGCGCCGCGCCCAGCGGCGCCGAGATCGATGCCACCGCCGAGGTGGCCCTGGTGGTGGCCGACTGGCGCCGCAGCGCGCCCGGCAGCTGGCGCGCCGACGAGCGCCTGGGCGTGAGCCTGCCCGCAGTGCCGCTGCGCGTGCGCTTCGACGCCGACCACCTGCGCCGCGTGCTGGTGAACCTGCTCGACAACGCGGTGCGCCATGCCGGCGACCAGCCCGGCGCCGTGGCGCTGACGCTGCGCCCGCTGACCGGGGGGCGCGCCGTGCTGCTCAACGTGGCCAGCGACGGCGAGCCGATCCCGCCCGACGTGGAGCGCCACCTGTTCGAGCCCTTCTTCTCCACGCGCAGCCGGGGCGGCGGGCTCGGCCTGTATATTTGCCGTGAGCTGTGTGAGCGCTACGGCGCGAGCATCGAGTACCGCCCCGGCCCCACCGGCCAGCGGCACCGCAACCAGTTCAGCGTGGTGATGCGGCTGGTGTCCACGTCCTGAGGGCGCGCGGCCCTGCCTACCGCGCCACCGCGCCACCGCGACTCCTGCCGCCCGATGAGCCCTTCACGATGACCGCGCCCTTCAGCCTGCTGGTGGTGGATGACGAGCCTGACCTGCGCACGCTGTACGAGCTGACGTTGATCCGCGAGGGCTACGACGTGGACAGCGCGGGCACCGTGGAGGAGGCCTGGGCGCGCCTGGGCGAGCGCCGCTACAGCGCGGTGATCACCGACATGCGCCTGCCCGATGGCAACGGGCTCGACCTGCTGCGCCGCATCGAGGCCCAGGGCCGGCCCGAGAAGACGCTGGTGATCACCGCCTACGGCTCGGCCGAGAACGCGGTCGAGGCGCTCAAGGCCGGCGCCTTCGACTACCTGACCAAGCCGGTGGACCTGCGCCAGTTCCGCAGCGTGGTGGCCTCGGCCCTGGGGCGGCCGCTGGCCGCGCCCGGGCCGCTGGCCGGCGCGAATGCCACCGCCGTGCCGGCACCCGCGACCACCGGGCCGGGCGGCGCGCTGCACGGGGACCGGGCGGCGGCCAGCGAACATCCGGCGCTGCGCCGCCTGGCCGGCCAGTCCACGGCCATGCGGCAGGTCAGGGCGCTGATCGAGCGCGTGGCACGCGGCATGGCGCCGGTGCTGGTGCAGGGCGAATCGGGCACCGGCAAGGAACTGGCGGCGCGCGCCATCCACGAGGTGAGCAGCCGCGCGGCCATGCCCTTCGTGGCGGTGAACAGCGGCGCCATCCCCGAGCAGCTGCTGGAGGCCGAGTTCTTCGGCTATCGCAAGGGGGCCTTCACCGGCGCCAACGAAGACCGTGCCGGCTTCTTCCAGGCCGCGCAGGGCGGCACGCTGTTCCTCGACGAGATCGGCGACCTGCCGCTGGCCATGCAGA
>CAYPDO010001011.1:0-1625 GCA_964409495.1 uncultured Bordetella sp. | reverse complement strand
GCACCACGCGCTACGACATCGACCTGACCAAGTGCATCTTCTGCGGCTTCTGCGAAGAAAGCTGCCCGGTCGATTCGATCGTCGAGACGCACATCTTCGAGTACCACGGCGAGAAGCGGGGCGACCTGTACTTCACCAAGGACATGCTGCTCGCAGTGGGCGACCGCTACGAGCAGGACATCGCCGCCAACAAGGAGGCCGACGCGAAGTACAGGTGACGGCTGGGGCGTGGCCTGACCGCCGCGCCATGCCCACCTGCGACTGTTCGCGCACAAGACCATGACAACCACTGGCGCACTGTTCTACTTCTTCTCGGCCGTGCTGCTGTTCGCTTCGTTCCGTGTGATCACGGCGAAGAGCACGGTGCACGCGGCCCTGTTCCTGGTGCTGGCCTTTGCCAATGCCTCCGTGATCTGGATGTTGCTGAAGGCCGAGTTCCTGGCCATCACGCTGGTGCTGGTGTACGTGGGGGCAGTGATGGTGCTGTTCCTGTTCGTCGTGATGATGCTCGATCTGAATTCCGATGATTTCCGCGAGGGCTTCTGGAAGCACATGCCGCTGGCCGGCCTGATCGGCGCCGTCATCGCGCTCGAGATGGCCATGGTGCTGATGGGCGGCTTCCGCCTCACCGATGCGCCGGCGCTCGACCCGGCGCTGGCCAAGCTGGGCAACAGCCGGCTGCTGGGCATCGAGATCTACACCAAGTACCTGTACCCGGTGCAACTGGCGGCGGTGCTGCTGCTGGTGGCCATCGTGGCCGCCGTGGCCCTCACGCTGCGCCGCCGCAAGGACAGCCGCTATCTGGATCCGGGCGAGCAGGTCAAGGCACGCAAGACCGACCGCGTGCGCATCGTCAAGATGCCGGCCGTGGTCGATGTGCCCGCGGCAGCTGCCGAGGAGAAGAAGGCATGAGTCTCGGACCCATCACGCTGGGCCACTACCTGTCGCTGGGTGGCCTGCTGTTCGCGCTGTCGGTGATCGGCATCTACATGAACCGGCGCAACCTGATCGTGCTGCTGATGGCCATCGAGCTGATGCTGCTGGCGGTCAACATGAACTTCGTCGCCTTTTCGCACTATCTGGGCGACATGGGCGGCCAGGTGTTCGTGTTCTTCATCCTCACGGTGGCGGCGGCCGAATCGGCCATCGGCCTGGCGATCCTGGTCGTGCTGTTCCGCAACCGCGCCACGATCAACGTCGAGGAACTCGACACCCTGAAGGGCTGAGGCGGGGCACGGTAGAACAACATGGCTG
Source organism: uncultured Bordetella sp. (assembly GCA_964409495.1). GTDB lineage: Bacteria > Pseudomonadota > Gammaproteobacteria > Burkholderiales > Burkholderiaceae_C > Pseudaquabacterium. The sequence goes on along the minus strand of CAYPDO010001011.1, from coordinate 371 downwards.
CAACTTTGAATCCCACCCTGCTGCTGGCCGTGCCGCTGGCACCGCTGGTCGGCGCCACGCTGGCCGGCTTCTTCGGCAAGGCCATCGGCCGTGCCGGTGCGCACACGGTCACCATCCTGGGCGTGCTGGTCGCCTTCGTGCTCTCGGCGATGACGCTCAACGACGTCATCCAGGGCGCGCGCTACTCGGGCACCGTGTACGAATGGATGGTGCTGGGCGACATCAAGATGGAGGTCGGCTTCCTGGTCGACGGCCTCACCGCGATGATGATGTGCGTGGTGACCTTCGTGTCGCTGATGGTGCACATCTACACCATCGGCTACATGGAGGAGGACCCCGGGTACAACCGCTTCTTCGCCTACATCTCGCTC
>CAYPDO010001010.1:0-1627 GCA_964409495.1 uncultured Bordetella sp. | reverse complement strand
GCGGGTAGAGCACCAGGTCGAAGATGTAGAAGCGCCGTGCGCCCAGGTCGAACAGCACCGCCGGGCGGCCGTTCCAGCTCAGCCAGGGCAGGCCGTAGAACACCAGCTGCGTGAGCCACACCACCGCCCAGCGCCACTGCTGGAACAGGCCTTGCACGGCGCGCGGGTAGATCTTCGTGTGCGCCTGGTACAGGAAGACAGGCTTGGCCTCGGGCTCGGAGGTCATGGCGGTGGCGGGTGAGGGGCTTGTCATGGTGGGATGCGGATGCGAAACCGGCAGTCGTTGACGTGTTCAGGGGCTTCATCCAGCGGCCGCCCCGGAACCGGCGTTGCCGGGCCGGTGGCGGCGCCCCCTGGGGGGAGGCGCCGCAGGCGCTACGAGGGCGTCAAGCGACCGGGTCTTCGCCGATCAGCAGGCGCGTGTCGCTGAGGTAGCGGTGCGGCGGCACTTCCAGGTTGGTGGGCGCGGGCTTGTTCTTGAACACGCGGCCGGCGCCATCGAAGGTGGAGCCGTGGCAGGGGCAGAAGAAGCCGCCCGGCCAGTCGCTGCCCACACTCGGGTTGGCGCTGCCCTCGGGCACGGCCGTGGGCGAGCAGCCCAGGTGCGTGCAGATGCCGATGACCACGAAGATGTCGGGCCGCGCCGAACGCTGCACATTGGTGGCATAGGCCGGCTGCTGCTCGCGCGCCGAGGCCGGATCGGCCAGCTGCGCGTCGTGGCCGGCCAGCGCGGCCAGCATCTCGGCCGTGCGCCGCACGATCCACACCGGCTTGCCGCGCCATTCCACGGTGGCCATCTGGCCCGGTGCCAGGCCGGCGATGTCGACCTCCACCGCGGCACCCTGGGCGCGGGCGCGTTCACTGGGTGCCAGGCTCGACAGCAGGGGCACGGCCGTGCCCACCGCGGCCACGCCGCCCGCCGCGCCGGCGGCGATCAGCCAGATGCGGCGCTCCGGGTCGCGCGCCTGGGGGCCGCTGTCGGGCAGCGGGCTGGGATAGGGCAGGGTGGATGTGATCATGGTCAAGACAGGGCAATGGCCGTGCCAGCTTTGGCGCGCGCCGCCGGTGGCCCCCGCCCGTCGCCAAAATCCGTTCAGCGACAGGCACTTGCCGTTCGCATCGGGCAGCCTGGGCGGGATCGCCGGGGCGCCCGTCGGCGGCCGTCTGGCAGACATTGAACTGCCATTGGCACTGCCATGGCAGACAAGCTGGCAGTGACGCAGTAGCATGCGGCCGCATGCGCAAGCCCGCACGCCCTGCCGCCACAGCCCACGCCAGCCCGGGCGCCACGCCCGCCGATATTCCCGCCGACATTCCCGCCACCGCGCCCGCCCCCGCGGCGCCGCCGGAACTGCTGTCGTTCCTGGAAAGCCTGCCCGAGCCGCACATCCTGTTCGGAACCGATTACCGCATACTGGCCGCCAACGCGGCCTACCGGCGCCAGTTCAGCCCGCGCGCCAGCGTGCTGGGCCGCACCTGCTACGCCGTGTCGCACCACATCGACAAGCCCTGCGACCAGGCCGGCGAGAGCTGCCCGCTGGCGCGCGCGCGCCGGTCCGGCCAGCGCGAGCAGGTGCTGCACCTGCACCACACGCCGCAGGGCGAGGCCTATGTGCAGATCGCGTTG
>CAYPDO010001009.1:0-1632 GCA_964409495.1 uncultured Bordetella sp. | reverse complement strand
GGCAGCGCAGCAGGGCCTCCACCTTGGCGGCCACCGTGGGCACGGTCAGCACGTCCTGGCCGGGCAGCAGGTTCACCGTGGCCGGCGACAGGCGCTGCGCCGAATCGGCCACCGCCACGGCGCGGTGGGCGAAGATCTGCTCGTCGCTGAGCGGTGCATCGCCGCTGGCCAGCGGATGGTGCGGCGCCACGCAGAATACGAATTCCACCTCGCCCAGCGGCTTGAGCTCGATGCCGGCCTGCGGCGTGCCGCTGAGCATCACGCCGATCGACAGGTCGGCCTGGCCGGTGACCAGCGCCTCCCAGGTGCCGGTCATGATCTCGCGGCGCAGCTTCAGCCGCGTGCCGGGCGGCTGGCCGTCGGCCGTGCGCTGGGCGTAGAAGCCCTCGATCAGCTCGAACATCACCAGCCGCGAGACCACGCCGTCGGCCACGATGGTGAGTTCGCTCTCCCAGCCGGTGGCCACGCGGCGCACGCGGTTGGCCACCGCGTCCATCTCGGCCAGCAGGCGCCGGCCCTCGCTGAGCAGTTCCTGGCCGGCGGCGGTGAGCTGGGCCTGGCGCGAGCGGCGGTCGAACAGCAGCACGTCGAGCGCCTCTTCCAGCTGGCGCACGCTGTAGGTCAGCGCCGACGGCACGCGGCCGAGCTCGCGTGCGGCGGCGGCAAAGCTGCCGCAGCGCGCGATGGTGTCCATCATCAGCAGCGCGTCGGGGGTCAGGGCGTGGCGGCGGGAGTGCGGCATGTCCATCAGGCGTCAGCGTTTCATCTTATTTGAACGGATGCTTCAAGCGCCGTGCCACCACACCGGCTTGCGGGGGTGTCACCATGGCGGCCACGCTGGAGACCGACATCATGATCACATTGCGACGCGCCCTGGACCGCGGCCATGCCGACCACGGCTGGCTCAAGAGCTGGCACACCTTCTCGTTTGGTGAGTACCACGACCCCGCGCACATGGGCTTCGGCAACCTGCGCGTGATCAACGACGACCGCATTGCACCGGGCACCGGCTTCGGCACCCATGGCCACCGCGACATGGAGATCGTGAGCTATGTGCTCGAAGGCGCGCTGGCGCACAAGGATTCGCTGGGCAACGGCGCGGCCATCGTGCCGGGCGAGGTGCAGCGCATGAGCGCCGGCACCGGCGTGATGCACAGCGAGTTCAACCATGCGCGCGACGCCAGCACGCATTTCCTGCAGATCTGGATCTACCCCGAGCGGGCGGGCATTGCGCCGGGCTACGAGCAGAAGGCCTTCAGCGAGGCCGACAAGCGCGGCAAGCTGGCCCTGGTGGCCTCGCGCGATGGCCGTGAGGGCTCGGTGACGATCCATGCCGACGCGGCCATCCACGCCGGCCTGTTCGACGGCGACGAGGCCGCCGAGCTGGCGCTGCCGGCCGGCCGCCGCACCTGGGTGCATGTGGCGCGCGGCGAGCTCAGCGTCAACGGCCAGGTGCTGCAGGCCGGTGATGGCCTGGGCCTGGTGGACGAGCCGCTGCTCACGCTGCGCCAGGGCCAGGGCGCTGAGGTGCTGGTGTTCGATCTGGCGTCCTGAGTTCCCCCCGGAAGCGCCTGCGGCGCCTCCCCCCAGGGGGCGCCGCCAGCGGCCCGGCAGAGCCGGTTCCGCGGCGGC
>CAYPDO010001008.1:0-1635 GCA_964409495.1 uncultured Bordetella sp. | reverse complement strand
GATCCACGAGCGCTGGACGACGGAGTTCAGCGCGTTCTGGGCCGCTCGCCTCACGCGCCTCAAGTACGACGCGGAAGGCGCCGAGGTGCGTGCCCTGCCAAAGCGCAACGCTCCACCCACCAGGAAGGCTCGCAAACATGGCTGACACTGGCGACGCCGAGGACGCCGTCTTCCGCATCTTCATCAAGGCCGACATCCATCGGGTCTGGCGCGAACTCACCAAACAAGGCGAGGCCCAGGGGGCGGTGTTCAACGCCTGGCTGCACAGCGGCGGCGCGCTCGGTGCCAGCGTGCCTATGCAGATGCGCACGGGCACCGGCAGGCACGTCATCGTCGATGGCACGGTCGAGGTTTTCGAGCCGCCCCATCGATTCGTGCACACGCACCGCTTCACGCAGTTCGACGATCCAGTGTGCCGCGTCAGCTATGAACTGAAGCCTGTGGGCGACGGCGTCGAAGTGACGCTTCGGGTGCTTGGCATGCCCTCGGGCACCCCGACCGCCAAGAGCATGGCGGGCGGCGGCACCCGCATCCTGGCCACGCTCCAAGCGATCTGCGAGACCGGCCAGCCGCCACTGGGCACGCGGTTGATGTACTGGCTGTTCGACCACATGGAGTTCGTGCTGCCGGCGCGCACGAAGAGCGAACACTGGCCCTTGAGGTTGCGCTGAACCACCGACAAAAGGAGCACGCCATGGCCGACCCCGCTGCCGCGACGATCACGCAGCTCAGGAACATCCAGGCCCGCACCGGCAAGAGCATTGCCGAATTGCATGCCGCCGTTGTCGCCAGCGGCGCAGCCAAGCACGGCGAAAGGCGCAGCTGGCTGATGGAGCACTTCAAGCTCGGCTACGGCGACGCGAATGCCGTCGCGCTGTTCATCGACAAGCCATTGCCTGACCTGGGCGGAGGAGCGCCGATCGCAACTGCCACGGCGGCAAGTGGCGACCCGCTGGCCGCCATCTACACCGGCGCGAAGTCGGGGCTGCGTTCCCTGCACGAAGCGGTGATGGCGCAGGTCGGGGCGTTCGGAGCCTTCGAAGTGGCGCCGAAGAAGTCGTACGTCAGCCTGCGCCGGAAGAAGCAGTTTGCAATGGTGGGGCCTGCCACAATAGACAGCGTCGAGATCGGCCTGAATGCGAAGGACCTGCCTGCTCACCCACGGCTGAAAATGCAGCCGACGGGCAGCATGTGCAACGCCACCACGCGCATCACCAGTGCGGCGGAGGTCGATGCGCAATTGCAGGGCTGGCTTCGGCGAGCCTACGACGCGGCAGGTTGAGCAGACGGCACGCCGACCTTCGGCCCAACACATGACCGACATTGCTGTGGCAAGAGAGACGCCACGAAGCCGTCGGTCGCCAGCGCCCGCTTCTGGCCGGGTCGAGCCGACCAGTGCTCCAGACTCGTCGCCGGAAAGCTGTCGTCGGTCGGCGAGCCGGGGCCAAGATTTCGAGCTCGCCGGCAATGCCCGCTTGTGGCCGAGAAGCGACTTCCAGTTGCCCTATCCACCGCGCCGGCATCGCCGAGATGGCCGCTCAGCCCGAACCGGTCGCAGCGCCTACTCCCCACCCTCATCACCCGCCGGCAGTTCCCCCAGCATCCCGATCAGCTCATCCAGCGTGGCGTAGAACC
>CAYPDO010001007.1:0-1636 GCA_964409495.1 uncultured Bordetella sp. | reverse complement strand
GCGCCGGGGAGGGGACTCAGTAGATCAGCCGGTCCGGCCGGATGTCGCGCAGGATGGTGGTGGCGATCTCTTCGATCGACTTGTGCGTGCTGCTCAGCCAGCCGATGCCGCTGCGGCGCATCAGCGTCTCGGCCTCGCGCACCTCGTAGCGGCAGTTGTCCAGCGCGGCGTACTTGCTGTCGGGACGGCGCTCGTTGCGGATCTGCGAGAGCCGCTCGGGGTCGATGGTCAGGCCGAAGCATTTCTTCAGGTGCGGCACCAGCGACGTGGGCAGCTTGTTGCGTTCGAAGTCCTCGGGGATCAGCGGATAGTTGGCGGCCTTGATGCCGTGCTGCATGGCCAGGTACAGGCTGGTGGGGGTCTTGCCGCAGCGGCTCACGCCCAGCAGGATGACATCGGCCGCGGCCAGGTTGCGCGCACTCTGGCCGTCGTCGTGCGCCAGGCTGAAGTTGATGGCCTCGATGCGGTCGTTGTACTCGGTGCTCTTGGCGGCGTCCGAGAAGCGGCCCACGCGGTGGTTGCTCTTCACCTTGAACTCGTCTTCCAGCGGCTCGACGAAGTGGCGGAACATGTCCAGCACCAGGCCGCGGCAACCGGGCTCGGTGATGATGCGACGCACGTCGTCGTTGACCAGCGTGATGAAGACGATGGGCTTGCGGCCCTCGCCGTCGGCCACCTGGTTGATCTCGTCCAGCACGGCGCGGGCCTTGTCGACCGAGTCGATGAAGGGCCGGCGCACATGGCGCGGTTTGCCGGGAAACTGCGCCAGGATCGAGTTGCCGAAGGTCTCGGCGGTGATGCCGGTGCCGTCCGAGACAAAGAACACGCTGCGGTTGGGCATGGGCGGAATCGTGGGGGACGTTCAGGTGCGGTTCAGGGATGATAGAGGCATCGTCCGTAGAATCCGCGAGATCCCACTCCCCCACCGGCCCGAAGCCCGACCTCCTGCCGACCGAGGCCCCGTCGCGATGAGCCCCATGTGCACTGCCGAACAACTCGAAGATCCGAGTGCACATGCGCGAGCCCGCGGCCTGAGCTGCGCCCCCCGCGGCACGCCTTGCCGGAACAGCTTCGCCCACCGCCGGGTGGCACCGATTTCCCATCATCACGGAGCTTTCCCATGTCTTCAACCCATCTGGCGACCGCCCTGGTCGTACCCTTCGAGCAGCTGAGAATGACCGATGTCGAGGTGGTCGGCGGCAAGAACGCCAGCCTCGGCGAAATGATCAGCCAGCTCGCTGCCTCGGGCGTGCGCGTGCCGGGCGGCTTTGCCACCACGGCGCATGCCTTCCGCGAGTTCCTCAGCCACGGCGGGCTCACCGAAAGGATCAACGCGCGCCTGGCCACGCTGGATGTCGACGATGTCAAGGCCCTGGTGGCCGCCGGCGCCGAGATCCGCGGCTGGCTGACCGACGCCCAGTTCCCGCCCGCACTGGAAGCCGCGGTGCGTGAATCCTTCGCCGCGCTCACGGCCGACAACCCCGAGGCCAGCTTCGCCGTGCGCTCGTCGGCCACGGCCGAGGACCTGCCCGACGCATCCTTTGCCGGCCAGCAGGAGACCTTCCTCAACGTGCATGGCATCGAGGATGTGATGCACAAGATGAAGGAGGTGTTCGCCAGCCTCTACAACGACCGC
>CAYPDO010001006.1:0-1641 GCA_964409495.1 uncultured Bordetella sp. | reverse complement strand
GCGCGGCCGGCGCCGAGGCCGCGGCTGCCGGGGCGGGGGCCGAGGCCGCGGCCGGCGCGGCCTCTTGCTGCTTGCCGCAGCCCACCAGGGCGGCAGCGGCACCGGCCGCAGCCAGCGCCAGCAGGGAACGTTTGGTCTTGTCGGTCATGGGGGTCTCTCCGTCGATGAAAGTCAGGCGCCTGGGTGGAAGGGCTTGCCCAGCGACGCGGGCATGTTGGCCCGGATCCAGGCCGGGTTGCGCGAGATCAGCGCCAGCACCACGATGGTGGCCAGGTAGGGCAGCATGCTGAGCCACTGGCTGGCGATCTGCACGCCCTCGCCCTGCAGGTGGAACTGCAGCATCGTGACGCCGCCGAACAGCCAGGCGCCCAGCAAGACGCGCAGCGGCCGCCAGGTGGCAAAGGTGGTGAGCGCCAGCGCGATCCAGCCCTTGCCGGCCACCATGCCCTCCACCCACAGCGGCGTGTACACGGTGCTCACGTGGGCACCGGCCAGGCCGCACAGCGCGCCGCCGGCCACCACCGCGGCCAGGCGGATGCGCCGCACCGGGTAGCCCAGCGCATGCGCCGATTCGGGCGATTCACCCACCGCGCGCAGCACCAGGCCGGCGCGCGAGCGGCTGAGCCACCAGCCCAGTGCCAGCGTGCCCAGCACCACCAGATAGACCATCGGATGGTGGCGGAACAGCGCCGGGCCGATCAGCGGAAGGTCGGCCAGCAGCGGGATCTCGAAGCGCGGCGGCGCGCTCAGGCGCTCCTGCGTGAAACGCTGGCCCACAAAGGCCGAGAAGCCGGCGCCGAACAGGCTCAGCGCCAGGCCGGTGGCGTACTGGTTGGTGTTCAGCCAGATCACCAGCACGCCGAACAGCGCCGCCAGCAGCGCGCCGGCGGCCATGCCGGCGGCCAGGCCGGCCAGCGTGGAGCCGGTGCCCACCGCGGTGGCAAAGCCGGCAATGGCCGCCACCAGCATCATGCCCTCGGCACCCAGGTTCACCACGCCGGCACGCTCATTGAGCAGCAGGCCCAGGCCGGCCACGGCCAGCACGGTGCCGGCGTTCAGCGTGGCGGCGATCAGCAGGGCCATGGCGTCCATCGCGGTCAGGCTCCGGCCGGGCGCACGCGGGTGACGCGCAGCCTGTAATGGATCAGCGTGTCGCAGGCCAGCAGCGTGAACAGCAGCAGGCCCTGGAACACGCCCGAGATGCTCTTGGGCAGGCCCATGCGGCTTTGCGCCAGCTCGCCGCCGATGACGAACATGCTCATCAGCACCGCCGCGGCCACCACGCCCACCGGGTGCAGGCGGCCGACAAAGGCCACGATGATGGCCGCGAAGCCATAGCCGGCCGGCACATAGGGCGTCAGCTGGCCCAGCGGGCCGATGGCGTCCAGCCCGCCGGCCAGGCCGGCCAGGCCGCCCGACAGCAGCAGCGCCGTCCACAGCGCCCGGCGGCTCGAGAACCCGGCATAGCGCGCCGCCGCCGGCGCCAGCCCGCCCACCTGCAGCTGGAAGCCGGCGTGGGTGCGAAACAGCAGCACCCACACCGCCAGCACGCCGGCCAGCGCGAACCACACGCCGATGTGGGCGCGGAAACCCTCCACCAACCTGGGCAGCTTGGTGACGGCCAGGAAGCTGATGGTCTGC
>CAYPDO010001005.1:0-1642 GCA_964409495.1 uncultured Bordetella sp. | reverse complement strand
CAAGGCCGGCGACAAGGTGACGCTGGGCATCCGCCCCGAGCACCTGGGCGCGGCCGAGGCTGGCAGCGATGGCAACACCATCGACGCCAAGATCACTTTTGTCGAGAGCCTGGGCTCCAGCACCCAGGCCTACAGCCACTTTGCCGGCGCCGAGGACGACACCCTCACCTGCCAGCTGGATGGCCGGCTGCGCCCGCGCCAGGGCGACGCCATGCCGCTGTGGCTGCCGCCCGAGGCCTGCTACCTGTTCGACGCCCAGGGTCTGGCCTTCCAGCGCCTGGTGCAGGCCACGCCGGCGGCATTGCCACGCGCGGCCGCGGCCGCCTGAGCGGCCGAAAGGCGCATCCGATGAGCCGATCGACCGCCGGTGCGGCGGCGCTGGCGCTGCTGCTGCCGCTGCTGGGCGCCGCACTGCCGGCCCGGGCCCCTGCCGCCACCCCGCCACGCCTGCTGGTGTGGATCAACGGCGACAAGGGCTACAACGGCCTGCAGCAGGTGGGCGATGCCTTCACCCGCGCCTCGGGCGTGCCGGTGGTGGTGCAGCACCCGGAGGGCGCGCCCGACAAGTTCCAGGCCGCGGCCGCCGCCGGCAAGGGCCCCGACATCTTCTGCTGGCCGCACGACCGCACGGGCGAGTGGGCGCGCGCCGGCCTGATCGTGCCCATCCACCCCGGCCGCGCGGTGCGCGAGGCCATCGAGCCGGCGGCCTGGCAGGCCTACACCTGGCGCGGCAAGCTGTGGGGCTATCCGCTGAGCTTCGAGGCCATCGGCCTGATCCACAACAAGGCCCTGGTGCCGGTGCCGCCGGCGCGCTTCGAGGACGTGCCGGTACTGGATGCGCAGCTGAAGGCCAAGGGCGTGCGCGCGCTGCTGTGGGACTACAACAAGGCCTTCTTCACCTGGCCGATGCTGGCGGCGGCCGGCGGGCAGATCTTTGGCGTGGATGCCAAGGGCGAGCCGGACACGCGGAAGGTGGGCGTGAACAACGCCGGTGCGCTGGCCGGCGCGCAGATGCTGTCGACGCTGATCGAGGGCGGCACCGTGCCGCGCGGCGCGCGCTACAGCGACATGGAATCGCAGTTCGCCGCCGGCAAGGTGGCGATGATGATCAGCGGCCCCTGGGCCTGGGACAACGCGCGCAAGGCCGGCATCGACTTCGGCGTGGCGGCCATCCCTTCGGTGGCCGGCCAGCCCTCGAAGCCCTTCGTGGGCGTGCTGGGGTGCATGATCACGGCGCCCAGTGTCAACAAGGACATCGCGCGGGAGTTCCTGGAACACCATGTGCTGTCGCTGGGTGGCTTGAAGACGATTTCTGCCGATGTGCCGCTGGGCACGCCCGCGAACAAGGCGTACTACGCGGAGCTGTCGGCAGATCCCTTGATCCGGGCGACGATGGCCAATGCGCGGGCGGGGGCGCCGATTCCCAACATCCCGGAGGTGGGGCGGTTCTGGCCGGCGATGGACGCGGCGCTGGAGGCGATCACGCAGGGGCGGCAGTCGGCGCGAGAGGCGCTGGATGGCGCGGCGGCGCGGATGCTCGTGAAATGAGCTTCTCAGACGTCTTGCCGTCATTGGCCGCTGCACGAAGCACCGCGCCGGGTGTTCGCCCCGGCGGGCGACCCCCTTTCTTTTTCGCGAAAAA
>CAYPDO010001004.1:0-1642 GCA_964409495.1 uncultured Bordetella sp. | reverse complement strand
GACGCGGTGCGCACCCGGCGGCTGCGCTGGCTGGCCACCGAGGCCATGCTGGATGAACTGGCCCATGTGCTGGCCCGACCCTTCGATGCACGCTGGCAGGTGGATGCCCCGGCCATTCTGGCCACGGTGCGGCTGCACGTCGAGCTGGTGGCGCCCCGGGCCGTGCCGGGCCAGCCCCTGCCCTGCCGGGACCCCGACGACCAGAAGTTCATCGACCTGGCCCTGGCCTGGCCGGCAGCGTGGTTGTTCAGCCGCGATCGCGCGCTGCTGCACCTGGCGCGGCGGGCATTGCCGCGCGGTGTGCGGGTGCTCAACCCGCTGCAACGCGACGGGCTGATGCCCGCAGCTGCCGGCACAGAGGCCTGAAACGACAAAGGGGCGGCCGAGTGGCCGCCCCTTGCAAAGGCTGCGATCGGCACGCACCGGCCAGGGCCGGGCGTGCGCGTCGGGCAATCAGTCGCCCGTGCGGTCCTCGCCGCCGGCGGCCGGCGTCGCGGCATCCACCGCCGCCATCTGCACGGCGGCCAGCTCCTCGGCCTCCTGCATGGCGATGGCGCGGCGCTCGGTGTCGTCGAGCTCTTCCTTCACCTTGCGCGCCTGGTGGTAGGCCATGCCGGTGCCCGCGGGGATCAGGCGGCCGACGATGACGTTTTCCTTCAGGCCACGCAGCTCGTCGCGCTTGCCCATGATGGCCGCCTCGGTGAGCACCCGGGTGGTTTCCTGGAACGACGCGGCAGAGATGAACGAGTCGGTCGACAGCGAGGCCTTGGTGATGCCCAGCAGCACGTCGGCGTAGGTGGCCGGCACCTTGTCCTCGCCACGCAGGCGATCGTTGGTGTCGAACAGCTCCGAGCGCTCGACCTGCTCGCCGACGATGTAGTGGCTGTCGCCGCTGTTGGTGATCTGCACACGACGCAGCATCTGGCGGACGATCACCTCGATGTGCTTGTCGTTGATCTTCACACCCTGCAGACGGTACACATCCTGCACCTCGTCGACGATGTAGCGCGCCAGTTCCTCCACACCCAGCAGGCGCAGGATGTCCTGCGGATCGGCCGCGCCGTCGACGATCAGTTCGCCCTTGTTCACCACCTGGCCTTCGTGCACCAGGATGTTCTTTTCCTTGGGCACCAGGATCTCTTCCACCTGGCCGTCCGGATCGGTGATCTGCAGGCGAACCTTGCCCTTGGTCTCCTTGCCGAAGGACACGGTGCCGGTGATCTCGGCCAGCGTGCCGGCATCCTTGGGCGAACGGGCCTCGAACAGCTCGGCCACCCGCGGCAAACCGCCGGTGATGTCGCGCGTCTTCTGGCCTTCGACCGGAATGCGCGCCAGCACCTCGCCGGGGGCAAGATCCTGGCCGTCGCGGATCTGCACCAGCGAGCCCACCGGGAAGCCGATGGTCACCGAGTGGTCGGTGCCCGGGATCTTCACCTCATGGCCTTGTGCATCCAGCAGCTTGACCTGCGGGCGAATGACCTTGGCTGCGCCGCGGCGCTTCGGGTCAATCACCACCAGGGTCGACAGGCCGGTGACCTCGTCGACCTGCTTGGCCACGGTGACGCCTTCCTCGACGTTCTCGAAGCGCGCCTTGCCGGCGAACTCGGTGATGATCGGGCGGGTCAGCGGGTCCCAGTTGGCC
>CAYPDO010001003.1:0-1644 GCA_964409495.1 uncultured Bordetella sp. | reverse complement strand
TGCCCGAGAACGAGCCGCGCCGTCTGCATGACCTGCGCCAGGCCCTGGCCGACGCCATGGATCAGGTGCGCGAGCGGCTCGAAGCCAAGTTGCTGCCCATCGCACGGCTGGAGGTGGCACGGGGCTGCGATTTGAGCCTGAGCGGCGGCACGCACCATGGCTTTCAGCCTGGTGACAACCTGGTGGTGTTTCGCCCGATCACCGTTGATCGCACCGGCACCAAGCGCCTGGTGGGCGCCACGGCCGTGGCCCGCGCCCACTGCGCTGGCGTGAACGCCGAGTTCAGCCAATGCCGCATCACCCGCCTGGCCCCGAACCAGCAGCCGCAGGCAGGTGACTTTGCCGTGCTGTCGCCCGAGTCGAAAGACCTGGTTCGCCAGCGTTGATGAATCTGGAGCCCACATGAAACGCACCCCCTCTTCCCTTTCGGCCGCGCGTTTGTCGCGGCGCCAATGGCTGGTGGCCGCGGCCGGCGCAGGCATGTCGTCCATGGCGGCTGCCGGCGACGAGCTGGCCAGCACACAGCCCACGGCCACCGCCACGTCGGCCTCACGTCGCGTCACGTTGCTCTACCACCGCACCTCCAGTGAACATGTGGCACGCAGCGACCCGGCAGCACAGGCTGCGCTGGCCCAAATGCAAACGGTGCTGCAACGCATGCAGTTGCAGGTGATGCGCCCCTCGCCCGAGGATCAGGCGCAGCTGGACAGCCTGGGCACCGGGCAACTGCCGTTCATCTCGCTGGAACCTGGCAGCGGCGGGGTGATGCTGGTGGGCGTGAACATCAAGCAATGGCCACGCCAGGACGAAACCGCGGTGGAAGCCCGCATCGATGCGCAACTGCTGGTTGGGCAAAGCGCTGAACTCACGCTCAGCGGCGACATGGCCTTGGGGCAGGCCACGGTCATGCAGCCGGGCGATGCCGGCCAGGCGGCGGCGCTGCGCCATGCCGCCACATTGGCCGGCCGCAGCGCCGCCCGCCAACTCGGCCAGCAACTCAAGGCCTTGAGCGATGCCGACCTGGCGGCGCGCGAGCGGCCCATCGGCCGGGTTGACGGGCTGGGCCGCGTACAAATCGTCAATCGGCCGGACAGCGCGCTGGCCGCGCCGGGCCAAATCGACACCAGCATCACGCGCCTGCCCGAGCCAAAGCGCCGCATCGCCGTGCTGGTGGCCTTGTCGGACTACAGCGCCCTGAACGACAAGCTGCGCGGGCGCATGAAGATGGATTCACTGCCGGGCGTGGCGCTGGATCTGCAGCACATGAAGGACACGCTGCGTGCCCGCGGCTTTGCAGAAGCCGACATGGTTGTGCTGAGCGGCGAGCGTGCCACCGGGCTCGAACTGCGGCGCAAGCTGCTGGAGCTGGCACGCAGCACCCAACCCGGCGATCTGGTGCTGGTGGCCATCTCGGCCCACGGTGCGCCAGCGCGCTACACGCTGTCAGGCTACGGCATGCCGGTGCTCAATGACTTCAAACCCGACCCCGACCCGCTGGCGCTGGACTTCTTCTCGCTGCAGGCGCTGATCGGGCATCTGCCGGCGCAGCAGGCGGTACTGATCGTCGACACCTGCCACGCTGGCGGCGCGGCCCTGCACATGCCGCGCCTGGCCCCCTCGGCGAGCAGAGGTCTGGCGGTGACC
>CAYPDO010001002.1:0-1644 GCA_964409495.1 uncultured Bordetella sp. | reverse complement strand
ACAGCGCATAGCTCTGGAACACCATCGCGATGTCGCGGTCCTTGGCCTCCAGGTCATTGACCACCTTGCCGTCGATCAGGATCTCGCCGCCCGAGATCTCCTCCAGACCGGCCAGCATGCGCAGCAGCGTGCTCTTGCCGCAGCCCGAGGGGCCGACCAGCACGACGAACTCGCCATCGGCGATGTCGGTGCTGATGCCATGCAGCACCTTGACCTTGCCGCCATAGGTTTTCTGGACATTTCGGAACGAGACTGCAGCCATGATGGATCAGGGTTAGCTCTTGACAGCGCCGGCAGTGAGGCCGGAGACCATGTAGCGCTTGAAGGCGTAGTAGATGGCGGCGGGCGGTGCGGCATACACCAGGCCGGTGGCCATCAGCACCTCCCAGGGCGAATCGTCGGCGGCCAGGAAGTTGCCCAGCGCCACGGCCAGCGTGATGTCGGTCTCGGCCGACAGGAGCAGAAAGCCGTAGAGGTATTCGTTCCAGGCCAGCAGCAGCGCATAGGTGCCCACGGCCACCAGGCTGGGCACCATCAAGGGCACGTACACCAGGCGGAACAGCTGCAGCGGGCTGGCGCCGTCGATGCGTGCGGCCTCGTCCAGCTCCCAGGGCAGCTTGTCGCTGGCCTGCTTGAGCACCCAGATGCAGTAGGGCGTGGCGATGGTCACCATGGCCAGGATCAGCGACCAGTGGTTGTTCAGCAGGCCGTAGGTGGCCATGGTCTTGTACATCGGCACGGCCAGGAAGGCCGCCGGGATGAAGTAGGTGAACAGCGCCAGGTTCATCACCGTGCGGCCGCCGCGCACCTTCAGCCGGCTGATGGCGAAGGCCGCGCAGGTGGCGATGCCCAGCGTGATGACGCCTACGCTCACCGCGATGAACAGCGAGTTGCCCAGCTGCGTCCAGAAGTGGGTGAGGTAGTAGTGCTTCTGCTGGAATACGGTGGTGAAGTTGTCGAGCGTGGGTTCCTTGGGCCACAGGCGTCCGCTGGTGGCCTGGTCGCGCGGCGAGATCGCGAACAGCATCAGGTGGTAGACCGGAATCAGCGTCCACAGCAGCACCGGAATGCCCACCAGCAGCAGCTGGGCCTCGGTGAGGAGCTTCTTGAGTTTCATGAGGTCCGGCTCACTTCGACAGGCGCTTCATCATCAGGAACACCATCGGCAGCACCAGCGGCAGCGCGACGACGATGGTGGCCATGGCGAGCTCGATCTGGTCGAGCCGCAGGTAGCGGATGCCGAGCGTGGCCAGCACATGGGTCAGGTCGGCCGGGCCGCCGCCGGTGAGCAGGTAGACGCTGTTGAAATCCCCCAGCGTCCAGATCATCGACAGCACGCTGCTGGTGATGTAGAGCCCGGCCATCGACGGCCAGGTGATGAAGCGGAACTTCTGCCAGCGCGTGGCGCCGTCCACACTCGCCGCCTCGTAGTGTTCGGCGGGGATGGCCAGGCGCCCGGCCAGCAGGATCAGCGTCCAGAACGGCAGCGACTTCCAGATATGCATCAGCATCGAGAAGCTGAGCGCCAGCGTGGGGTCGTTCAGCCAGTTCGGACCGTCGAGCCCGGTGAGCTCGAAGTAGGTGGTGTTGATCGCGCCCCACTCGGGGTTGAGCATGAAGCGCACGCTCAGGATCGTGGGAATG
>CAYPDO010001001.1:0-1647 GCA_964409495.1 uncultured Bordetella sp. | reverse complement strand
CCGGCCTCGCGAGTACGCGAGGCCACCCGCCGGGCGGGTGCGGGCCGGCTTGGGCTCAGGCCCCGGCCGGCATGTTGAACACCTGCCGCAGGTAGGCCAGGAAGGTGGTGTCGTCGCACAGCGTCTTGCCGGGGCTGTCGCTGATCTTGGCCACCGTCTGGCCGTTGCATTGGGTCAGCTTCATCACGATGTGCAGGGTGTGCAGGCCCATGTCGTTCGTGAGATAGGTGCCGATGCCGAAGCCCAGCTGCGTGCGGTCGGCAAAGTGGCGGTACAGCTCGAAGGCCTTGGGCAGCGTGAGCCCGTCGCTGAACACCAGACGCTTGGTGTTGGCGTCGATGCGCAGCTTGGCGTAGTGGGCCAGGGCCTTCTCGCCCCACGCGATGGGGTCGCCCGAATCATGGCGCAGGCCATCGAAGAGCTTGGCGAAGTACAGGTCGAAGTCGGCCAGGAAGGCGTCCATGCCCACCACGTCGGTCAGGGCGATGCCCAGGTCGCCGCGGTACTCCTGCACCCAGCCCTCCAGCGCGGCCTTCTGGAAGTCGCGCAGCCGCACGCCCAGCGCCTGGTAGGTCTGCATGAACTCGTGCGCCATGGTGCCGATGGGCACCAGGCCCAGCTCACGCGCCAGCTTCACGTTGCTGGTGCCGCGGAAGAACTCGGGCACCTCGCGCGCCAGCGTGCTGATCACCTCGCGGTGCCAGGCGCCCGAGAAGCGCCTGCGCACGCCGAAGTCGAAGAACTCGAAGGGGTTGCGGCGCCTGGGCTCCTGCGCGAACTGGCGCAGCAGCTGCACCTTCTCGGCCAGGCGGCGGCGCCCCTCGGCCAGCGCGCCGGCCTGTTCGACGCGGCGGAAGTACAGCTCGTTGACGATGGCCAGCACATGGATCTCGAAGGCCATCACATGCACCTGCGGGCCGCGGGCCACGATCTCCAGCGTGCCGGCGTTGTTGCGCACCTGGATGAAATCGCGTTGGAACTGGAAGATGCGCAGGAAGTCGACGAAGTCGCTCTTGATGAAGCGCAGGCCCGCCAGGTAGTCCAGCTCCTCGCGCCGGAAGCGCAGACTGCACAGGTGATCGAGCTGCTCGTTGATCTCGGGGATCAGGTGGGTGAGCGGGTAGTCGCGCGCATTGCGGCACACGAACACGTACTCGGCCTGCGTCTGCGGAAACCGATGCAGCATGGCCTGCCACATCGTGAACTTGTAGAGGTCGGTTTCGAGCAGGCTGTTGATGACGGGTTGCATGGCGGGCGCCGGGGCCCAGGCCCGGCCGCATCGGTCTTCGGAGCGGTCGGGCCAGTATAGGAGCGGGCCTGTCAAGCCGCTGTCATGCGGCCTTGCGGAGAACCCGTGGCCGCGGCCAAACGGCGGTCACGCCGCGGTCAAGGCGCCACGGCGGATCTGGTCACGCTCCAGGCTCTCGAACAGCGCCTTGAAGTTGCCTTCGCCAAAGCCCTGGTCGGCGCGGCGCTCGATGAACTCGAAGAACACCGGGCCCAGCAGCGTCTGGCTGAAGATCTGCAGCAGCAGGCGTTTCTCGCCACCGCCGTCCTGGCCCCCCGAGGCGCCTTCGGCGCTTCCCGCCCTGGGGGGGCCACCGGCTGGGGACGGCCCGGCGCCGGTACTGCCATCGACCAGGATGC
>CAYPDO010001000.1:0-1652 GCA_964409495.1 uncultured Bordetella sp. | reverse complement strand
GCCCGACGCCGCTGCCCGAAGGCACCACCGGCATGCTCACCGTCGACCTGGGCACAGTGGACACCGCGGTGGTCGAGGCGCGCGCCGTGCGCTGCCATGTCAGCCAGGGCGTCACGTACCACGGCTTCCAGGTGCCTCATCCTGATGAGGCCTGGCAGCGCTGCGTGGACGCGCTGCACAGCGGCCGCACGCACCGCGACCTGGTCGCCGAGGCGCCGCGGTCCGGCGCCGAACCGGCCGCGACTAGCGGCCGGCCAGGCCGGCCTGCGCCGGTATCCGCAGCACCTGCCCAGGTCGCGCCCGCGGCCCCGGCAGCCCGGGAATCGACCCTCACACCCGCCTGAACCACCCCATCTGCGGGGGTGCTCTGCGCGGCAGGTCGCGTCTTTCGCACGCTGTGCATCAAGCGCGCACCGAGGTGAAGGTGTAAGAATCTCCGACTGCCGTGACATTGGTCGCGCAGCCTTTCCACCGTCCCGCGCGGCGTCCGGAGGGCCTGCGTACAGTGCCGTGGTGGTTGTGCCGAAGGGCAGTGGTCGAGGTGTCGCATCCTGCGCATCCGAGCTGCCCGCAGCCGATGGCCCGAGCCCGCAAGCGCCCGGCCGTCGCCTCCGTGGGCGTTGCCGCGCCTGCTGAAGCTGCTTGGCGTGGTGCAGTGGGAGTGTTCGGTGGTCAGGCTTTTCAATCACTATTTCCACACCTGGACGGTGCAGCGCATCGCCTTCGACTTCCTGCTGTCGCTGCTGGCGCTGGCCGGGGTGGTGCTGGTGCAGGCCGACAGCGTGGTCAAGGCCCTGCCCAGCGCCGCACCGCAGGTGCTGTCGCTGGCCGCCGGGCTGTTCATGATCAACGGCCTGTCGGGCCTGTACCAGCGGGTGCAGGAGTGGTCGTTCGTCGAGTCCACGCTGCGCGCGCTGGTGGCGCTGGCGCTGGCCGTGCTGCTCACTTACCAGATCTTCGCGCTGCTGCCGGTGGGCTTCGGCGATTCGGTGGCCATCCGCACCTCGGCCATGCTGGTGATCGCGGCGCTGATCCTGCGGCGGGTGGTGATGGGCTA
This sequence comes from uncultured Bordetella sp., assembly GCA_964409495.1. Taxonomy (GTDB): domain Bacteria; phylum Pseudomonadota; class Gammaproteobacteria; order Burkholderiales; family Burkholderiaceae_C; genus Pseudaquabacterium. The sequence goes on along the minus strand of CAYPDO010001000.1, from coordinate 595 downwards.
CTGGGCCACGCAGTCACGCGCCGGTTCGAGGGTGCTGGTGTTCGGCTCGGGCCCGGCGGCGCAGATGGTGGGTGCCACACTGCGCGCGGCCGATCCGCTGGCCACCATCGTCGGCTACTACCCCGGCCCAAACGAGAAGCAGCCGGCGGTGCCCGAGGCCGAGCGCCTGCCGGCAACGCAGTCGCTGATCCAGTCGGCCAAGAGCCTGGGCGTGGACGAGATCATCGTTGCGCTCACCGAGCGCCGTGCCGGCAGCATGCCGCTGCGCGAGTTGCTGGATTGCAAGCTGTCGGGCGTGCGGGTGTTCGACCTGACCACCTACTTCGAGCGCATGCTGGGCCAGATCCGCATCGATTTCGTCAACGCCGGCTGGCTGATCTTCGGCGACGGCTTCAACCAGGGCTTCTACCGCACGGCGGTCAAGCGCGCGTTCGACATCTTCTTTTCCACGCTGCTGATCGTGCTGTCGGCGCCGATCATGCTGCTGGCGGCGATTGCCGTGGTGATGGAGAGCAAGGGCCCGGTGTTCTACCGCCAGGAGCGCGTGGGCGCCAACAGCCGCGTGTTCAAGGTCACCAAGTTCCGCAGCATGCGC
>CAYPDO010000999.1:0-1652 GCA_964409495.1 uncultured Bordetella sp. | reverse complement strand
GGCCGCCACATCCCCACCAGCTATGGCGGCGACCCGATCAAGAACCCCGACGCCCTGCCCACCGGCCGCAACCTCTACGGCCGGCTTCGACCCCAGCCGCGTGCCGACCCAGGCCGCCTGGGAAGCCGGCAAAGAGGCCAGGGAGGCGCCGATCGCCACGCACCGTGCCAAGACAGGGCGCATGCTGGCCAAGACCACGCTGACGCTCTGGTCGGTGGAGACCATGCGCCACTTCGGCCTGCTGGAGGCGCAGGCGCTGTGGGCGCTGGGGGCGCAGTCGCAATGGGATGCCGAGCACCTGCGCGGCACCGAGGCGGCGGTGCTGGCGCGCAGCAGCAAGACGCGGCCCAGTTCCTGGCCAAGGAACTGGCCACGCGCAACTTCCACCCCGGCCACATCCAGGGCCCGATGGCCGAGGGTTATGCCGGCACGCTGGCGGTGCTGGACAGCATCAACAACTTCGCCGGCTGGCAAAGCGAGGCGCGCGAGATCGTGCGCCACGACCAGTGGCAGGAATTCATGGACGTGTACGTGCGCGACAAGCACCAGCTGGGCCTGCAGCGCTGGTTTGCGCAGCACAACCCGCATGCGCTGGCACAAGGCATCGAACGCATGCTGGAAGCCGCACCCCCTGTCCCCGTTGATCAACCTCGCCCCCGCCCAGCCATGAGCCAGACCCTTGAACTCACCCTGTTCACCGTGGCGCAGCTGTTCCTGCTGCCCACCCTGCTGCTGATCAGCCTGCTGTTTCTCTACGCCTTCTGGGTGCTGGGCGCCTTTGCCATGGATGCCTGGCGCCGCCGCGACCCGGCCCAGGGCGGCGGCCGGCCGCTGGCCGCGCTGCACCGCGCCGGCGGCCCGCGGGGCCCGGGCGAAGACGCGCTGGACCTGGCCGCGCACAAGCTGATGGAGGGCCCGCGCATTGCCAGCCGCGTCACGCCGCTGCTGGGCCTGGTGGCCACGATGATCCCGATGGGCCCGGCGCTCAAAGGCCTGTCCAAGGGCAACCTGGCCCAGGTGTCGCAGAACCTGGGCGTGGCGCTTCGCAGCGGTGATCCTGGCGCTGATTGCCGCGGTCATCACCTTCTGGGTGGCCCATGTGCGCCGCCGCTGGCTGGCCGAGGAAATGCTGGAGATCCTGGGCACGCGCCAGGCCCGGCCGGCCGGTGCCCAGGCCACGGCCGGAGCCGCGTGATGGCCTTGAAACTGCTGCACAAGGCCGAGCGCGACGACCCCATCCTGTCGGTGGTCAACCTGATCGACATCTTCCTGGTCATCATGGCGGCCTTGCTGATCACCGTGGCGCTAAACCCGCTGCTCAGCCAGATCGGCCGGCGTGACGTGACCGTGATCACCGACGCCGGCAAACCGGGCATGGAGATCGTGGTGAAACAGGGCGAGAAGATCGAGCACTACAAGGCCAGCGGCCAGATCGGCAGCGGCGACGGCAACAAGGCCGGTGTGGCCTACCGCATGAAGGACGGCAGCATCGTCTACGTGCCCGAGGGCGCGCCGTGACGCGGCCGGGCCGGCCCCGCGCCCATCGCCTGCGCGCCCACCGCGCCCACCGCGCCCTGCAGGCGCTGGCCCTCGCCTGCAGCCTGGCGTTGACCGGCTGCGCCAGGCCGCCGGCCGGCCCGGCGGCCGCTGCC
>CAYPDO010000998.1:0-1654 GCA_964409495.1 uncultured Bordetella sp. | reverse complement strand
GCACGGTGCCGGTGAGCTGCTCGATCGAGCTGGCGGTCTGCTGCAGGTTGCTGGCCGTTTGCTCGGTGCGCTGGCTCAGGTCCTGGTTGCCGCTGGCCACCTCGGCGCTGGCGGTGCCGATCGATTCGGCCGCCTGGCGCACGTCGTGCATCGTGCCGGCCAGCGTGCTGCGCATGGCCTCCACCTGCTGCATCAGGCGGCCGATCTCGTCGTGGCGGTCCACCTGCACCGCACGGCTCAGGTCGCCCTGGGCCACGGCATCGAGGCTCTCGCCCAGCGCGGCCAGCGGCTGGGCGATGTCGCGGCGCAGCGTCCACGCCAGGCCCAGGCCCAGCACCAGCGCGGCGCCGACGAACAGCGCCACGAAAGGCAGCATCGCGGCGTAGTGCGGGCGCATGGCCTCGCCATTGCTCACCTCGGCCACCAGCCACCAGCCCGAGCCCTTGGCCTTGCGCACCACGGCCCAGCGGTCGTCACCGGCGGCCAGCAGCGGCACCGGCAGCGCCTGGGCGCCGCTGTCGGCGCCAGCCGCGGCCAGCATGGCCAGGGACTTTTCGGCGCCTGGCCAGGCCTCGGTCACCTTCTTGCCGCGCAGCGTGGGGTGGGCCACGAACACGGCATCACCCGGGGCCTTCTTGGGATCGATCACCACCAGGCCGCCGGTGTCGTAGAGCTTGCCCTCGGCCACCATCGCGTCCAGCGTGGTCTGGAAGGCCGACAGGTCGAAGCCGATGAACAGGATGCCCACCACCTGGCCAGCGCTGTCCTTCACCGGCTGGTAGCGGGTCATGTAGTGCTTGCCGAACAGGAAGGCGCGGCCGGTGTAGTTCTGGCCGGCCATCATCAGCTTGTGCGCCGGGTGGCCGCTGCCCAGCATGGTGCCCATCGCGCGGTCGCCGTTTTCCTTCTTCAGCGAGGTGGTGATGCGCTGGAAGTCATCCCCCTTGCGCGCGAAGATGGTGGCCACGCCGCCGGTGCTGGCGGCGAACTTGTCCACCGCGCTGAAGTTGCCGTTGAGCTTGTCGCCCCAGCTGCTCAGCTCGCCGGTGCTGGCGTCCAGGCTGAACTCCTTGGCGAAGTTCTCGGCAAAGCTGCTGTAGAAGCGCTCGGCCACTTGGCGCGCGGCCTCGTCGAAGGCATCCAGGGCTTGCGCCGCGGCATGCGCGCGCTCGGCGGCCAGGCGCTCCACATGCTCACGCGTCTCGCGCGAGGTGGCCCAGGCCATCACCGCGCAGATGACGAGCATCACCAGCGCGATGGCGGCGCCGCCGCCCAGCGCGATGCGTCGGGCCAGAGAATGCCGGGGCGCGCTGGCGGCGCTGTGTGAGGCGTGCATGTCAGGGATCCGGTGCCGGCTCAGAAGGTTTCCCAGTCGTCATCGGCGGCACCACGGCTGGCGGGCGCGGTGCTGCGCGCGCTGCTGTCGCGGGCCTGGCCGATGGCGGCCTGTGCCACCTCGGCCGGCCGCGTGGCCGGGGCCGGGGCCGCCGGGCGGGGCGGGGCGCTGACGACGCTGCTGACCGGCGCGCTGGGCGGCAGGCTCCTGGGCGGCTGGACCGCCGGTCGCGATGCCGTGTGGCTGAAGCCGGCGGCGGCCGCCGACACATGGGCCTGACCGCCACTGACCTTGAAGGTGCTCACCACCTCGGCCAGG
>CAYPDO010000997.1:0-1655 GCA_964409495.1 uncultured Bordetella sp. | reverse complement strand
CCTTCACCAGCGTGCCGGCGGTGTCGATCATGTCGTCCATGATCACGCAGTTGCGGCCTTCGATCTCGCCGATCACGTGCATCACCTCCGACACATTGGCCTTGGGCCGGCGCTTGTCGATGATGGCCAGATCGGAACCCAGCTGCTTGGCCAGCGCGCGCGCGCGCACCACACCGCCGACATCGGGGCTGACCACCACCAGATCGGGGTAGGCCTTGCTCTTCAGATCCGACAGCAGCACCGGGCTGGCGTAGATGTTGTCGACCGGGATGTCGAAGAAGCCCTGGATCTGGTCGGCGTGCAGGTCCATCGTCAGCACGCGCTCGACGCCCACGGTTTCCAGCAGGTTGGCCACCACCTTGGCCGAAATCGGCACGCGCATCGAGCGCGGGCGGCGGTCTTGCCGCGCATAGCCGAAGTAGGGGATCACGGCCGTGATGCGGCGCGCGCTGGCGCGCTTCAACGCATCGACCATGATCAGCAGTTCCATCAGGTTCTCGTTTGTCGGCGCACAGGTGCTCTGCACGACGAACACGTCACGCGCGCGGACGTTCTGCTGGATCTCGACCGTCACCTCGCCATCGGAGAAGCGGTCGACCGTGGCCTTGCCAAGTTCGACGCCCAGATGGCGCGCCATCTCCTGGGCCAGGACGGGATTGGAATTGCCGGTGAACAGCACAGTGTTGAACAGCACGGCTCGCTCCGCGTCAGGCTCGGAATTGCAGGAGGGGGAGGTAAAACGAAGATGTTTGGCAGGGGAGGAAGGACTCGAACCCTCGCATGTCGGAATCAAAATCCGATGCCTTGACCAACTTGGCGACTCCCCTACACAGGACCTGGCTCGCGCCAGACCCTTTGAAACCGTTTCAGCCCGCCCAGTCCGCCAAGGGATGCCGGGTGAGGCTGCGGCACATGCGTCCAACCCAGGTTGGCGGAAGTTCATCCGCCGCCCATGTCGCCAAAGGCTGGCTGCCGGTGCCGGCTCTCGCGAACACTGCGCTGCCGGATCCCGTCATGCGGCTGTTGCCGAAGCGGGCCCCGAGCCACGTGGCGACTTTCGTCACCGCACTGCAGTGGGCTTCGGCGGGGGGCTGCAAGTCGTTTCGACCGAAGCTTCCGTCTAGACCCCTGCAACGCTTTGCGTCTGCGAGAAAGTCCATGACTATAGCAGCTTTTGTGTCGCGTACCAAGAGGGGGCTGGAAAAGATCGCCGCGGTGGCGATCGCCTCGGCCGGTTTCACCACGGCGAACCACTGCGGTGGCAAGGCTTCGGGCGGCAGCGGCGTGAGCTGCTCGCCAATGCCTTCGACAAAGGCGTTGTCGCCACCGATGAAAAACGGCACGTCGGCGCCCAGCGTCAGTGCCAGCGCGGCCAGGCGTTCGCGCGGCCAGTGCAAGCCCCACAGGCGGTTCAGGGCCAGCAGGGTGCTGGCCGCGTCCGAACTGCCGCCACCCAGCCCGGCGCCCCAGGGCACGTGTTTCATCACCGAGATGTCGGCGCCCAGCGCGCAGCCGCTGGCCTGCTGCAGCGCGCGCGCTGCGCGCAGGCTCAGGTCATCGGCGGGCAGCGCAGGGCCCAGGTCGTGGCGCGCCAGCACGCCGTCGCGGCGGCATTCGAAGTGCAGCGTGTCGCACCAGTCGATCAGCACGAACAC
>CAYPDO010000996.1:0-1657 GCA_964409495.1 uncultured Bordetella sp. | reverse complement strand
GGCAGCCCGGCTTCGTTTGCCCGCGTGAGCGAGTTGGAGCAGTACCTGCGCACCGTCTACAAGCCCTATGGCTGGCTGAGCGATGCGCAGTGGCGCCGCATGGCCGAGACCAGCACGCGCCGCCTGCCCGATGGCCGCGTGACGCCGCACTACGACCCCGCCATGGTGCGCCAGTTCATCGCCCACCCGAACGATTACGACCAGTGGCCCGCCTGGGACAGCCTGCAGATCCCGGTGCTGGTGCTGCGCGGGCAGGACAGCGACCTGCTGCTGCCCGATGTGGCCGAGGCCATGCGCAGCCGCGGCCCGCGCGCCGTGGTGGTGACCATGCCCGACTGCGGCCATGCCCCGGCGCTGAACACGCCCGAGCAGTACGCGCTGGTCGAACGTTTCTTCGCCGCGGCTTGAACCCGCGACCGGGCGGCGCCGCGGCGCCCAGCTGTTGCCCCGTCGTGACCAACACCAGGAGACGACGATGACATCCATCAGCAAGCGCGCCGCAGGCGCATGGCGCAGCAGCCGGCTGGCACTGGCCGTGGCCGGGCTGGCCCTGGGCCTGGGCGCACAGGCGGCCGGCACCGTGGGCAGCAGCCTGCCCGGCGACTTTCCGGTCATCGAGGATGCCTCGCTGGCCAAGCCGGTGATCGGCTTCGGCGCGGCCGGCGCGGTGCAGCGCACGCCGGTGATCTTTCTGCATGGCAACAACGACACGCCCTTCCCCACGGCCTGCAGCCCCTATGGCAATGCCAAGGCCTTTGCGCAGTACCTGGCCAACAACGGCTGGGCCACCAGCGAGCTGTGGGGCCTGGGCTACCAGGGCGACCAGTGCAACCTGGCGGCCGACCAGACCCACCGCTCGCGCATTGCCCACAGCAACCAGGCCAATGTGCCTGACCTGCGCCGCTTCGTCGCCGCGGTGCTGGCCTACACCGGCGCGAAGAAGGTCGACATCGTGGCCCACAGCCTGGGCGTGACGCTGGCGCGTGAGTGGATGCGCCAGGACGATGCCCACGGCCTGGTGCGCCGCTTCGTGGCGGTGGACGGGCCCAACCACGGCATCATCAACTGCAGCCCGTCGCCGCTGAACTACTTCCAGGCGCCCGGCCAGGGCGGCTTCACGCCCAGCAGCGAGGTGTGCCAGGAACTGGGCTCGCCGAACACGCCCTTCCTCAAGCGCCTGAACGGCGACGAGGGCGGTGACGGCTGGGGCTGGGGCTGGGGCCATGGCGAGCGCGCGCAGCGCGAGATCGGCCCGCGCCCGCGCACGCTGGTGATCCGCAACACCGATGCCAGCTTCGTCTACATGCCGGTGCAGGACGGCTTCATTCCGCCGGTGCCGGCGATCGACAGCTACGGCCAGGCCACCGATTTCTCGAAGAGCGCCAGCCTGAAGGGCGCGCGCGAGATCGGCCTCGCCGGCCAGGGCGCCTACGACCCCATCCTGCGCACCGGCCACATCGGCATCTTCAACTCGCCGCAGACCTGGGCGGCGGCGGTGGAGTTTCTGTCGGGTCACCCACGATAGTCCGGGCATCCAGCCCCGCGGCGACCCGACGCCGTCTGCCGGTACTGTGGCTTGCCCTCATGCGGTGAGCGGCAGGCTCAGGCACAGCCGGGTGCCGCCCTGCGGCGCCGGCAGCGGCCGCAGGCTGCCGCC
>CAYPDO010000995.1:0-1671 GCA_964409495.1 uncultured Bordetella sp. | reverse complement strand
GGGCATCGAGGCCACGCGCCGCCAGCTGGCCGACGAGCTGGCGGCCGTGGGCATCGCCGCGCTGGTGCAGGGCCGCCCCAAGCACCTCTACAGCATCTGGAAGAAGATGCGTGGCAAGAACCTGGGCCTGGAGCGCGTGTTCGACGTGCGGGCGCTGCGCGTCATCGTGGCCGATGTGCCGGCCTGTTATGCGGCCTTGTCGCGCGTGCACGAGCGCTATGCGCCGGTGCCCGGCGAGTACGACGACTACATCGCCCGGCCCAAGCCCAACGGCTACCAGAGCCTGCACACCGTGGTGATGATGGCCGTGGCCGGCGAGGCGCCGCGCGCGGTGGAGGTGCAGATCCGCACCCAGGCCATGCACGACCATGCCGAGCACGGCGTGGCGGCGCACTGGGCCTACAAGGAGGCCGGCACCAAGGGCTATGCCGGCGTGCTGGCGGCCGGTGATTTCGAGGAGCGTGTGGCCGAGGCGCGCAAGGCCGTGCTGCGCCAGCTGCTGGCCTGGGAGCGCGACTTCGTCGGGCAGGGCGCCGAGGAGGGCGCCACGCCCGAGGCGCCATCGTTTGACGACCGCATCTACGTCTTCACGCCGCAGGCCGCCGTGGTGGAGCTCACCGCCGGCGCCACGCCGGTCGACTTTGCCTATGCGCTGCACACCGACGTGGGCCACCGCTGCCGCGGCGCCAAGGTGGACGGCGTGATGGTGCCGCTGGGCACGCCGCTGGCCAATGGCCAGACGGTGGAGGTGATCACCGCCAAGGAAGGCGGTCCGTCGCTGGACTGGCTGAACGCCGAGCTGGGCTACCTGAAAAGCCCGCGCGCCCGCGCCAAGGTGCGCGCCTGGTTCAATGCCCAGGCCCAGGCCGGCACCATCGCCCGCGGCCGCGAGCTGGTGGAAAAGCTGCTGCAGCGCGAGGGCCGCACAGCGATCCGGCTCGACGACCTGGCCGCGCAACTCGGCTTCAAGGGCGCCGACGCGCTGTTCGAGGTGGTGGGCAAGGACGAGTTCTCGCTGCGCACCATCGAGCAGCTGCTGCGCCCGCCGGCGCCCGAGCCCGAGGCGGCGCCCGACGATGTCATCACCCTCAAGCGTGCCCGGGCCACCCAGGACGGTGTGCTGGTGGTGGGCGTGGCATCGCTGCTGACGCAGCTGTCACGCTGCTGCCGCCCGGCGCCGCCCGACGAGATCGGCGGTTATGTCACGCGCGGCAAGGGCGTGGCCATCCACCGCGTGGGCTGCCCCAACTTCCAGCACATGGCGCGGCAGCAGCCTGGCCGCGTGATTGCCGTGGCCTGGGGCGAACCGCCCAAGGACCGCGACACGGCCTACCCGGTGGACGTGAGCGTGGAGGCCGCCGACCGGCCCGGCCTGCTGCGCGACATCTCGGAGGTGTTCGCCAAGGACAAGACGCACATCACCGGCGTGCACACACAGTCGGTGCGCGGGCCCGGTGGCAGCACGGCCTACATGACCTTCACCGTGGAGGTGGGCGACGCCACGCGCCTGGGCGCCGTGCTGCGCCAGGTGGCCCAGGTGGCGGGCGTACGTCACGCACGCCGGCGTTGACGCCTGGCCGAAGGCCGTGCGAAGCCGTGCTATAGTCCTGGGCTCAACAGGCGCGTAGCTCAGCTGGTTAGAGCACCACCTTGACATGGTGGGGGTCGTTG
>CAYPDO010000994.1:0-1680 GCA_964409495.1 uncultured Bordetella sp. | reverse complement strand
TGGCGGGCCGGCTTGGGGCGGCCCGGCGCTGGCCCGCGGGATGGCGCACCCGGCCTCGCGGGTACGCGAGGCCACCCGCCGGGCGGGTTGGCGGGCCGGCTTGGGGCGGCCCGGCGCTGGCCCGCGGGATGGCGCACCCGGCCCCGCGGGTACGCGAGGTCACCCAATCAGCGCAGGAACTGCGGATCCACCGCCACCTGCAGCCCGGTGGCCAGGTGGTTGGTCTTGGCCGCCAGGCCCACGATGGCCAGCAGCTCGGCATGCTGGGCGTCGGTCATGCCCTTGGCGCGTGCCGCCGCGGTGTGCGAATGCACGCAGTAGCCGCAGCCGTTGGCGATCGACACGGCGATGTAGACCAGTTCCTTGGTCAGCGGGTCCAGCGCCGAGGGCGTGGCCATCAGCGCCTTCACCTCGGCCCAGGTGCGCTCGAGCAGCGCGGCATCGAAGGCCAGCGCGCGCCACAGGTTGTTGACGAAGTCGGTCTTGCGCGTGGCGCGGATGTCGTCGAACACCGCCTTCACGCGCGGATCGGCCTCGGGATCGGCAGGGGCGGTGACGGTGCTCATGGCGTATTCGCGCGGTGATCGCGGTTCAGAGGCTGAAGCCGTAGTCGATGGTCAGCGGCGCGTGGTCGCTGAACTTCTGGTCCTTGTAGATCGCCGCGCTGCGGGCCTGCTCGGCCAGGGCCGGCGTGGCCAGGTGGTAATCCAGCCGCCAGCCCACGTTCTTGGCATAGGCCTGGCCGCGGTTGCTCCACCATGTGTAGCACGCATCGGTGGTGTCGGGGTGCAGGCGGCGGTACACGTCCACCAGGCCGCCCTGGCCCTTGGCCGTGCCCAGCAGTGCCGTCATCCAGGCGCGCTCTTCGGGCAGGAAGCCGCTGTTCTTCTGGTTGCTCTTCCAGTTCTTCAGGTCGGCCTCCTGGTGCGCGATGTTCACATCGCCCACCAGGATGAACTCGCGCGTCTTCTTCAGCTTGGCCAGGTGCGGCGCCATCACGTCGAGGAAGCGGAACTTGGCCTGCTGGCGCTCCTCACTGCTCGATCCGCTGGGAAAGTAGCAGCTGATGATGCTGAGCTTGCGCCCGGGTTTGTCGAAGCGCAGTTCCACCCAGCGGCCTTCGGCGTCGAATTCGGCGTTGCCCAGACCGATCTTCACGTCGCTGGGGGTGTGGCGGGTATACAGGCCCACGCCCGAGTAGCCCTTCTTCTCGGCATAGTGGAAGTGCCCGGGCATGCCGGCCACGGTGTCGAAGCGCTCGGCCACGTCCTCGTGCTGGGCCTTGACCTCCTGCACCCCCATACAATCTGCGCTGGCCTGTGCGGCCCACTCGAGAAAGCCCTTGTTGGCGGCCGAGCGGATGCCGTTCAGGTTCAGCGTGACAAGACGAAAGGCCAAGTGAGCTCCATGTCGATGACGACGACCCCCTCCACCGCCGCGGCCGATGCGCTGGCGCAGGAGTTCGTGCAGTTCGCGGTCGAGTCCGGCGTGCTGCGCTTCGGCGAGTTCAAGACCAAGGCCGGACGGCTGTCGCCCTATTTCTTCAACGCCGGCCTGTTCGACGACGGCGCCAAGCTCGGGCGGCTGGCCGGATTCTATGCACGCCGCCTGCTGGCCTCGGGGCTGGAATTCGATCTGCTGTTCGGCCCGGCCTACAAGGGCATTCCGCTGGCCGCCGCG
>CAYPDO010000993.1:0-1682 GCA_964409495.1 uncultured Bordetella sp. | reverse complement strand
GAGCGCATCAGCGCTGCCGTGCCGGCCACCAGCGGCGCGGCAAAGCTGGTGCCCAGCGATGGATTGCCGAAACTGCTGCTGTAGCCGTTGCTGCCGGGCGCTGTGGTGCCCAGATTGGTCGTCGTCATCAAAGGGTAGAGGCATTCAGACCCTTCGGTGATGTTGATGCAGTTGCCCGCCGGCGCAGCCAGCGCGATCTGCGGGCCCAGGTTGGAGTAACCCACCTTGGTGCCGGCATGGCGCACGCCGGCCACGGCGATGGCGCCGTTGCAGTTGGCCGGCGAGTTGACGGCATGGCCGGTGTCGTTGCCGGCGGCCACCACCACCACCACGCCGGCATTCACCAGTTCGGTCACCGTGCTCTGGTAAGAGCTGCTGCAGCTGCCGCTGCCGCCCAGGCTCAGGTTCAGCACCTTGGCCGGGTTGGGGTTGCAGGTGGCCGAGCGGTTCGACGCGCTGGTGCAGCTGGCGTCGTTGGACAGCCCGGCAGCCCAGCGCATGCCGGCGATGATGTCGCTGTCGTAGCCGCTGCCGCACTGGCCCAGCACGCGCACCGGCAGCACCATCACATCGCGGCCCAGGCCGGCCACGCCCAGGCCGTTGTTCGAGGCCGCCGCGATCAGGCCTGCCACCTGGGTGCCATGCCAGCTGCTCTTGCTGCTGGTGCTGCAGCCGATGGCGTCGCCGGGGTCGCTGGCGTCGGCATCGGTGCCGCCGCTGCTGTCGTTCTCGATCGCGCTGCGCACGAAGTCGTAGCCGGGGTACAGCTTGCTGGCCAGGTCGGGGTGGTCGAAGCGCACACCGGTGTCGAGCACGGCCACCGTGATGCGGGCCGAGCCGGTGGTGATGTCCCAGGCCCCCACCGCATTGGTGGCCGAGACCAGGGTGCTGTCGGGCGCACGCAGGAACCACTGGCCGGCCACCGGCGTGACGCTGGTCTGGCCATTGCCGAAGTACGGATCGTCGGGCACTGCGGCGATGCTCTTGCGGCCGTCTACCACGGCCCATTCCACGTCGGCCTGGGCCGCCAGCCGGGCGGCCAGCGCGCTGGAGCTCAGGCCCTTGCCGCGCAGGCTTTGCATGCGCTCGCCCAGTGCCCGGCCATCGCTCAGCGGCAGCGCCAGGCGCTGGCCCAGGCGGGCCGCATGCAGCGGCTGGCGCGGCGAAGCGGCCAGCAGCGCCGCGCCGCGGCGGTATTGCACGATCACGCGGCCCTCGTTGGCGTCTTCCTGCGCCGCCGCGGCGGCACGGGCCGCGCGCTGCGTCAGGGCCTGGGCGACCGGGTGGCCGGCATCGGCGCGGGCGGCGCCGCTCCACGGCGCCAGCAGAGCCAGCAACAGCACGGGCAGCAGCACGGGCCAGGTCAGGAGTCGAGGGCTCATCGGCGGATATTCCCAGAAGCCGGCGCCGGGCAAAGCGCGGAAATGCCTGTGTACGCCCCGGGCATGGCCCAGAAACGCACATGGCCGGCATGCTAGGCCGGCCATGTGAAGTTTTGCTGCCGGCCGGTAACCCCGCACAACGGCCGAAAGCGCGAGGCCGCCCGGCACAAGCCGCCCGGCGGGTGGCACTGCGTACCCGCGGCGCCAGGTGCCCCGGTCAGGCGATGACGCGGACCATCTCGAGCACCTTGTTCGAGTAGCCCCACTCGTTGTCGTACCAGCTCACCACCTTGACGAAGG
>CAYPDO010000992.1:0-1683 GCA_964409495.1 uncultured Bordetella sp. | reverse complement strand
CGGGAGTGCCGGCACGCCCGCCAGCACGCCGGCCGGCGCGGCCACGGCGGTGGCACCGGCAGCGGCTGACCTGGCACGCCAGGCCGTGCTCGACGCCGTGTCGCTGGCCGTGGGCGTGCTGATGCACCGCTACTCGCTGCAGCGCGGCCAGGCCCTCGAGCGCCTGCAGCGGCTGGCCGGCGACGAGCGGCGGACGCTGGACGAACAGGCGCAGCGCCTGGTGGATGCGGTGGAGCTGCTGGCGCGCGGGCAGGGCTAGGCCCTCAGCACCCGCCGGTGGCTGGCAGCCCCGCCAGCCATCGCGCACTTGACCTGCCGCAAGCCCCACCGTCCCCGGGGCCCTCAAGAATCTCAAATGAGATAGACTCTCATTTAGATTTGGAGTGCCCATGAGCCGCGCAAGCCACACCGCCCCCACTGCCACCCTGGCCGACCTGCCCGACGGCAGCGCCGCCACCGTGCAGTGCGTGCAGGCCCATGGCAGTGCGCTCGATGCGATGCAGTTGCACCGCCTGCGCGAGCTGGGTTTCCTGCCTGGCGAGCCGGTGCAGGTGCTGCGCCGCGGGCCCGGTGGCCGCGAGCCGCTGGCGGTGCAGGTGGGCGACACGCTGTTCGCGCTGCGCCTGGCCGAGGCACGCTGCGTGCTCGTGGCCTGAGGCCGCCGCCCCGCGCCTGTCCACCGCATGATCCGGGCTGACCGATGACTGCCGCCTCCGACCACCTGCCGCACAGCGTGGCCCTGGTCGGCAACCCCAACTGCGGCAAGACCGCGCTGTTCAACCTGCTCACCGGCGCGCGCCAGAAGGTGGCCAACTACGCTGGCGTCACCGTCGAGCGCAAGGTCGGCCAGGCGCGTCTGGCCGATGGCCGCACGGTGCAGGTGATCGACCTGCCCGGCGCCTACAGCCTGACCCCCGCCACGCCCGACGAGCAGGTGACGCTAGAGGTCATCGAGGGCCGCCGCCCCGGTGAGCGCCAGCCCGATGCGGTGGTGGCGGTGGTCGATGCCACCAACCTGCGCATGAACCTGCGCCTGGTGCTCGAGCTGCAGCGCCTGGGCCGGCCGATGGTGGTGGCACTGAACATGGCCGATGTGGCGCGCGCGCGCGGCCTGCAGATCGACACCGTGGCGCTGTCGTCGGCGCTGGGCTGTCCGGTGGTGGAGACGGTGGCGGTGCGCCGCAACGGCCACGCCGCCTTGCTGGCGCAGCTGGGCCAGTGGCAGCTGCCGGCGGCCGGCGCAGTGCCGGCGCCGGTGCATGCCGCGCCGGCCGATCCGGTGGCGCTGCAGGCCGAGGTGCGCCGCATCCTGGCGCTGGCGGTGCGTGGCGCCCCCGGCGCCCAGGTGGCCGACCGCCTGCAGCCCGCCCTTGACCGCTGGGTGCTGCACCCGGTGTGGGGCCTGGCCATCCTGGCGACGGTGCTGTTCGTGGTGTTCCAGGCGGTGTTCGCCTGGGCCGCGCTGCCGATGGACCTGATCGAGGCCGGCATGGCGGCGCTGGGTGAATGGCTGGGCGCGCACATGGACGACGGGCCGCTGCGCAGCCTGCTGGTGGATGGCGCCATCGCCGGTGCCGGCGCGGTGCTGGTGTTCCTGCCGCAGATCCTGATCCTGTTCTTTTTCATCCTGGTGCTGGAAGACTCGGGCTACCTGCCGCGCGCGGCCTTCCTGCTCGACACCGC
>CAYPDO010000991.1:0-1686 GCA_964409495.1 uncultured Bordetella sp. | reverse complement strand
GTACACCTGGAACTGCTTCGGGTACTTGGCTTCGTACTTGGCCATCCAGGCCTTGCCGCCAGGCATCTTGTCCAGCGAGGCGCCGCCTTCGGCGCAGATCACGCCGCCCAGTGCCTTGGCACCACCCGACAGCTCGGCCAGCTTGGCCGTGCAGATGCCGTCACCGCCGAACATCTTCACGTTGCTCATGCCCAGCTGATCCATCTGGCGCAGCATCGGGCCGGCCTGCGGGTCCATGCCGCCGTAGAACACGGCGTCGGGCGACTTGCTCTTGATGGCGGTCAGGATGGCCATGAAGTCGGTGGCCTTGTCGTTGGTGAACTGCTCGTCCACCACCTGGATGCCACGCGCCAGCGCGGTCTTCTTGAACACCTCGGCCACGCCCTGGCCGTAGGCGGTGCGGTCGTCGATGATCGCCACCTTCTTCAGCTTCAGGTTGTTGGCCGCATGCAGGGCCAGGCCGGCGCCCAGCGCGTTGTCATTGGCCAGCAGGCGGAAGGTGGTCTTGTAGCCCTGCTGCGTGAGCTTGGGGTTGGTGGCCGAGGGCGTGACGTGCGGGATGCCGCACTGGTTGTACACCGTCGAGGCCGGGATGGTGGTGCCCGAGTTCAGGTGGCCCACCACGCCGTTGACCTTGGCATCGCACAGCTTCTGCGCGGCGGCCGTGCCCTGCTTCGGATCGGCCGCATCGTCTTCGGCCACGAGCTCGAGCTTGACCTTCTTGCCGCCGATCGTCACGCCCTTGGCGTTGAGTTCCTCGACGGCCATGCGCGCGCCGTTCTCGTTGTCCTTGCCGTAGTGCGCCTGGGCACCCGACACCGGACCGACGTGGCCGATCTTGACGACCATGTCTTGTGCCATGGCGGTGCCAGCGAACACCGTGGCGGCAGCAGCGACGATCAGATTGAGCTTGTGTTGCATTCAATAACCTCCGGATGGAAGAACGGTGAGGTCACCTGGGATACAGGCGTCTCTTCTCAACGGGCGGAACGATACACCTGTTGACCGGGCCCTCCCGGACGCCCCGCATCGGGGCTTGCCCCTAGTCAACAGTCCCGTAGCCCCGGCCTGCACGCAAGGCCCGTGCCCATGTCGCCCGGGCCTGCGCCACGGCATTGCCGGACGCGGCCGGCCGGTGCGTCAGCCAGCCGCCGCCGGGCGCTGGCTGTGGTTGCGCGGGCTCAGGCCGGCGGCCTTGTAGCGGCGCCAGCGTTCACGGCCGGCATCGACCTCGTCGGGCGCGTCGGCCACGATCTCGATCACGCGCGGGCAGCCGGCGGCATCGTCCAGCGCCGCCGGGCCCAGGTTCACCAGCACGTCGCGTGGGCCGGCATCGGCCGGGGCCTCGGCCAGCCAGATCGGCGTGCGCGCCAGGCGCGGCGCGATGGCCTGGCCGGCGCGCAGCCGCGCATGCGGAATGAACTCGCCGGGCTCGAAGGTCCACAGCAGCTGGTCCAGCCGGTTCAGCTCGGCGGCCGGGCCGGTGACCACCACCTGCTTGCCGGCGCGCCAGGCCTTGCGCAGCAGGCGGCAGGCGTAGCCGAGCTTGTCGTCCACGCCGGTGTGGAAGTCGACCTCCAGCGTCATGCCCTGCCCCCGCCCGCCCGGCCCGTGCATCAGCCGGCCTGGGCCAGCAGCCAGTGCGTCAGCAGGCCCACCGGCCGGCCGGTGCCACCCTTGGCCGCG
>CAYPDO010000990.1:0-1699 GCA_964409495.1 uncultured Bordetella sp. | reverse complement strand
CCATCTTGAAGCCGTTGTAGTCCTTCGGGTTGTGGCTGCCGGTGACCTGGATGCCCGACTGGCAGCCCTGCGCGCCGCGCGTGGCGGCCACGTAATACAGCATCGGCGTGGTCACGGCGCCCAGGTCCACCACATCCAGGCCGGTGCTTTTCAGGCCACGGATCAGCGCCGCCGCCAGGCCGGGGCCCGACACGCGCCCGTCGCGGCCCACGGCCACGGCCTTCTCACCCGCCGCCACGGCCTCGCTGCCGAAGGCGCGGCCCAAGTGTTCGGCGAAGGTTTCGTCGATGGTCTTGCCGACGATGCCGCGGATGTCATAGGCCTTGAAGACGCTGGCGTTGACTTGCATGGGGTGATGAATGCTGGGTTGATGGGACCGGGCGGCATTGTAGGCAGCGGCCGTGACGGTGCCGCCGCGCCCGTCGCCGGACAGCCCGGGCCGCAGCGGCCGCTGGTGCGGCGCGCTGGCCAGACGGCCGATGCAAGCCGCGCGCCAAGGCCACGCAGACCGCCCCGGCGGCGGCGGCGCGCAGGCTGTCGTGCACAGGTCCGAAAACGGCCAGCCGCGCGCAGGCCGACGCCTATCATGGCCGCATGCCCTCCCCCGCTGACACCGCCGACACCACCGCAGGCACCGACGCCACCACGCTGCACGGCGACGCCGCCTACCAGGTGCTGCGCAGCCGCGATGCGCGCTTCGATGGCCGATTGTTCGTCGGCGTCACGTCCACCGGCATCTACTGCCGGCCGGTGTGCCGGGTGCGTCAGCCGCGGCGCGAGAACTGCCGCTTCTTCGGCCAGGCGGCGCTGGCCGAGGCCGCCGGCTTTCGCCCCTGTCTGCGCTGCCGGCCCGAGCTGGCGCCCGGACTGTCGCTGACCGATTCGTCCGACGTGCTGGCCGCCCAGGCGGCGCGCCTGCTGGCCCAGGCCGTGCACGAAGGCGTGGATGCCAGCCTGCCGGCCATCCTGCCCGGCGTCGCGGCGCGCCTGGGCATCACCGACCGGCACCTGCGCCGCATCTTCCAGCGCGCCCATGGCGTCACGCCGATGGCCTGGCTGACCACCCAGCGCCTGCTGCTGGCCAAGCAGCTGCTCACCGACACGGCCCTGCCGGTCACCCAGGTGGCGCTGGCCAGCGGCTTTGCCAGCGTGCGCCGCTTCAACGCCGCCTTTGCCGAGCGCTACCGGCTGCAGCCGGGCGCGCTGCGCAAGCAGGCGGCCGAGGGCAGCGCAGGCGCAGGCCGGTCCGGCAAGGCGCCGGCGCACGGCAGCACCGAACCCGCCGGCGGTGAACTGCGCCTGGCCTGGCGGCCGCCGTATGACCTGACCGGCGTGCTCAGCTTCCTGAGCGCGCGCGCGCTGCCCGGCATCGAGCAGGTGGAGGGCCTGACCGTGCGGCGCACGCTGGCACTTCAGCATCAGGGCCAGTCCCTGGCCGGCTGGGTGCAGGCGCGCTTCGACGCCGATCGGCATGAGCTGCGTCTGGCGCTGTCGCCCAGCCTGATGCCGGCCGTGGCTGCGGTGCGCGAGCGTGCCCGCCAGGCGCTGGATCTGGATGCCGACCCGGCACGCATCGATGCCCAGCTGGCCAACCTGCCTGTACCAGCGCGCGCCGGCGTGCGCGTGCCCGGCGGCTGGTGCGGGTTTGAGTCGGCGGTGCGCGTGATCCTGGGCCAGCAGGTCACGGTGGCCGCCGCAC
>CAYPDO010000989.1:0-1699 GCA_964409495.1 uncultured Bordetella sp. | reverse complement strand
GCCGGGGCGCCGGCGCAGGCCCAGGGCCGCGCGCCAGCGGCCGCGGCGTCCGCCGCCGCCGCCGCCGCATCCGCGGTGCCGGCGGCGGCCACCGCATCCACGGCGGCAACATCCACCGCCGCGCTGCCTGATTTCGCCAGCGTGCGCGCCGCCTGGCGGCCCAGCGACGCCACGCTGCTTGACCGCCAGGGCCGGCCGCTGGCCATGCGCCGGCTCGATCCCCAGGGCCGCCGCCTGGCCTGGGTGCCGCTGGACGAGGTTTCGCCCGCGCTGATCCAGGCCGTGCTGGCCGCCGAAGACCAGCGCTTCTTCCAGCATGGTGGGGTGGACTGGCTGGCCGCTGCCGGGGCCGCGGCGCGCGCCGGCCTGCAGCAGCTGGGCGCCGGCGACGGCCTGGGCCCGGCGCGCGGCGCCAGCTCCATCCCGATGCAACTGGCCGCGCTGCTGCAGCCCGCACTGGCGCGCGACGGCAAGCCGCGCGGCCTGGCCGAGAAGTGGCGGCAGATGCAGGCCGCGCAGGCCCTGGCCGCGCAGTGGACACGGCCGCAGATGCTGGAGGCCTACCTCAACCGCGTGAGCTTTCGCGGCGAGTTGCAGGGCGTGGGCGCCGCCAGCTGGGGCCTGCTGGGCAAGGCGCCCAGCGGGCTGGACCGCCACGAGGCCGCGCTGCTGGCGGTGCTGATCCGCCAGCCCAATGCCGCGCCGGCCCTGCCTGCCCGCCGCGCCTGCGCGCTGGCCGCGCGCCTGCCCGATGCCGGCCCCTGCGATGCCGACGGCCTGGCGCTGGCGCTGCAGCAGGCGCCGATGGTGCTGGCGGCGCGCACGCCGGTGGCCAACCTGGCCCCGCATGCCGCCCAGCGCCTGCTGCTGGCCGGCGGCCCGGCCCAGCTGCGCAGCAGCCTGGATGCCGATGTGCAGCGCCTGGCCCGCGACGCGCTGAGCGCGCAGCTGGCCACGCTGGCCGACCAGGGCGCCGAAGACGCCGCCGCCGTGGTGCTGGCCAATGCCACCGGCGAGCTGCTGGCCTATGTGGGCAGCAGCGGCCCGGCCTTCAGCCGCGCGGCGCTGGTGGATGCGGCGCAGGCACCGCGCCAGGCCGGCTCCACGCTCAAGCCCTTTCTGTATGCGCTGGCCTTCGAGCAGCAGCGCCTGACCGCCGCCACCCTGCTCGACGACAGCCCGCTGGCCCTGGCCACCGATGCCGGCCTGTACAGCCCGCGCAACTACGATCTGCAGCATGCCGGCCCGGTGAGCGCCCGGCGCGCGCTGGCCAGCTCGATGAACGTGCCGGCGGTGCGCACCGCGCTGCTCACCGGCGTGCCCGACCTGCACCGCCTGCTGCGCCGCCTGGGCCTGGACACGCTCGATGCCCCGCCCGAGCGCTACGGTCCGGCGCTGGCGCTGGGTGCGGCCGATGTCACGCTGCTGCAGCTGAGCAATGCCTACCGCACGCTGGCCAATGGCGGCCTGGCCGGCCCGGTGCGCTGGACGCCCGCGGCCGACGCGGCCACCGACGGCCGCGCGCCGCCTGCCGGCACCCAACGCGTGATCGGCGCGTCCAGTGCCTGGCTGGTGGCCGACATCCTGTCGGACAACGCTGCCCGCGCCGCCACCTTCGGCCATGACAGCGTGCTGGCCACGCCCTTCTGGAGCGCGGTGAAGACCGGTACCAGCAAGGACATGCGCGACAACTGGTGCA
>CAYPDO010000988.1:0-1700 GCA_964409495.1 uncultured Bordetella sp. | reverse complement strand
GCGCGCCT
The DNA here is from genome assembly GCA_964409495.1 of uncultured Bordetella sp. Taxonomy (GTDB): domain Bacteria; phylum Pseudomonadota; class Gammaproteobacteria; order Burkholderiales; family Burkholderiaceae_C; genus Pseudaquabacterium. The sequence goes on along the minus strand of CAYPDO010000988.1, from coordinate 1,692 downwards.
GCACGAGGCCCACCTTGAGGTGGCGGCCGTCGAGCTGGGGGGCTTCGCCCTGATTGGCGTGTCGCATTGCGTGCTCCGGTTCAGCTGCGGGCCGGCTGGAAGCCGGTGACCTCGAGGCCGTAGCCCATCATGCTGGGCATGCGCCGCGGGCTGCCCAGCAGCTTCATGCGCGTGATGCCCAGGTCGCGCAGGATCTGCGCGCCCACGCCATAGGTGCGCAGCGCCTGCGGCGTGGTGCGCACCGGCATGGTGTTGGTGCCCAGCAGCTGCGGCACCAGCACCTCGGCATCGTGGCCGCAGTTCAGCAGCACGGCCACACCGGCCGGTGCGGCCTTCAGCGCGCCCAGCGCCGCCGGCAGCGGCCAGGAATGCAGCGTGCGGCCGGTGTCCAGCAGGTCCATCGCGGTGAAGGGCTCGTGCACGCGCACCAGGGTTTCCTGGCCGGGCAGGATGCTGCCGTGGCGCAGCGCCAGGTGCACGCCGCCCGACTTGTCGCGGAAGGTGATGCACTCGAAGCTGCCCTGCGCCGTGTCGAGGCTGCGCACGCCCAGGCGCTCGATCAGCGTCTCGTTGTGGCTGCGGTGGGCGATCAGGTCGGCGATGGTGCCGATCTTCAGGCCATGCTCCCGGGCAAATACCTCGAGATCGGGCAGGCGGGCCATCGTGCCGTCGTCGTTCATGATCTCGCAGATCACTGCGGCGGGTGTCAGGCCGGCCATGGCCGCCATGTCGCAGCCGGCCTCGGTGTGGCCGGCGCGCATCAGCACGCCGCCATCCTGGGCCTGCAGCGGGAAGATGTGGCCGGGCTGCACCAGGTCTTCGGGACGGGCCTCGCGGGCCACGGCGGCCTGCACGGTGCGCGCGCGGTCGGCGGCGCTGATGCCGGTGGTCACGCCCTCGGCGGCCTCGATCGACACGGTGAAGGCGGTGCTGTGCACGGCGCCGTTCTTCAGCGCCATGGGCGGCAGCTTCAGGTGCTCGCAACGCTCGCGCGTGAGGGTCAGGCAGATCAGGCCGCGGCCATGTTTGGCCATGAAGTTGACGGCGGCGGCGTCGGCCGCCTCGGCCGCCATGACGAGGTCGCCCTCGTTCTCGCGGCCTTCGTCATCCACCAGGATGAACATACGGCCGGCGGCCAGCTCGGCCACCAGCTCGGGAACGGGGGAAATAGGCATCGCCGGATTGTAGGCGGGGCCTGCCCGCCAGACCGTCACGCGGGTGATGCGGCGGCCGGGGGCGCGGCGGGCGGGGCCTCGCGCCAGCCCGTGGGGCCCAGCAGCTCATGGGGCCGGAACTGCGCCTTGTAGAACATCTTGTCGCTCTCGGCGATCCAGTAGCCCAAGTACAGGTGAGCCAGCTTCAGCTGTCGCACCTGCTCGATCTGCCACAGGATGCCGAAGGTGCCCAGGCTGCCCTTGAAATCGGGGTCGTAGAAGGTGTAGACGGCCGAGATGCCGTCGTTGAGCACATCCACGATGGCCACCATGCGCAGCGGGCCCAGCGCGCCGGTGTCCTCGGCAGTGCCGCCGTCGGCCGTGGCAGGCGCGGGCACGGCATCGCGAAACTCCACCAGCCGCGTGTTCACGCGGCTTTGCAGCAGGAACTGGGTGTACTGGTCGACGCTGTCGTGGTCCATGCCGCCACCGGCGTGGCGCGTGCTCTGGTAGCGCAGGTAGAGCTGGTAGTGCTCGG
>CAYPDO010000987.1:1197-1701 GCA_964409495.1 uncultured Bordetella sp. | reverse complement strand
GCCGAGGCGGCGGCCGCCGGCATGGCGGGCACCTGGGCCTGGGCCAGCGCCGGGGCTGCGGGCAGCAACAGGGCCGGCAACAGGGCGGTGGCCACGGCAACCGGGCGGCGGCGGCACAGCGGTGATGGCACGCCGTGCGGCACGCGGGAAGGCAATCGAGGGGTCATGCGCGGGAGCCGGCAGGGGCCTGGGCGAGGCGTTGTCGGGGCCGCGTCAGGCGGCAAACTTGGCAGCCGCACGCACAGGCGAGCGACCGGGGGACTGTCCCGTTCCTTTGTAACTGAATTGCGAAGCCGCGGCTGTCACCGTCGGTGGCTGCGACGGGTGGCGGTATCGGAAAGGTGAATGGCGGGTGGCCGCGCGCTTTCGCGGGGCCGGGTGCCCCAGCGGGCCGAGCGCCGGGCCGCTCCCAAGCCGGCCCGCAACCCGCTTGGCGGGTGGCCCCGCGTTTTCGCGGGGCCGGGTGCCCCAGCGGGCCGAGCGCCGGGCCGCTCCCAAGCCGGC
>CAYPDO010000987.1:0-1097 GCA_964409495.1 uncultured Bordetella sp. | reverse complement strand
CCGCAACCCGCTTGGCGGGTGGCCCCGCGTTTTCGCGGGGTCGGGTGCCCCATCTACCGCCGCTCGACGATCGCCGGCACCAGCGCCAGGGCGGCGCGCAGGCGTTCGGCGGCCTGGGCGGCATCGTGCCGGCTGGCATAGGGGCCGGCCTGCAGGCGGTGCAGGTTGCGCTCCTGGAAGATGGCCAGCAGCGGGCCCAGGCCCTCCACGGTCTGCGCCACACGCTGGCGGAAGCCCACCGCGCCGTCGTGCTCGCGGAACGCGCCCAGCTGCAGCCACCAGCCACGCGCGGCCTTGGCTGCGGCGGCGGGCGCGCTGTGGCTGCCGGCCAGCGGCTCGCCAGCCGGGGGGGCCGGCGGCAGCGACGGCATGGCCGCCGGGTTGTGCCGACCGGGCCGGTTGGCAAAGGCGGCGATCGGGTCGTCGCCAGAGGCGCCGCCGGCGGCATCGGCCGGCAAGGCGCCCTCGGACGGCTCGCGCGCCACCGTGGCCACCGAGGTGTCGTCGAGCAGCAGGCCGGGCACCGGCGGCAGCCGCGGGCTGCGCCAGCTGCCGGTGCGGATGTCCGTGTGGGTGATGCGCTGCACCTCCACCGGCGCCACGCCGCCCAGCAGGCCCAGCTTGAGCGCGGCGGTGTAGCTGAGGTCGATGACGCGGTCGCTGTGGAAGGGGCCGCGGTCATTGACGCGCACCACCACCTCGTGGCCGTTGCGCGGGTTGCGCACGCGGGCGTAGCTGGGCAGCGGCATGGTCTTGTGCGCCGCGGTCATGGCGTACATGTCATACAGCTCGCCGGTGGCCGTGGGCCGGCCGTGGAACTTGCGGCCGTACCAGCTGGCCAGGCCGCGCTCGGCAATCGCGGCATCGGTGGTCACCGGCTCGTAGCGCGTGCCCAGCACCTCGTAGGGCTTGTTGGGACCACCCTGGCGCAGCGGCTCGATGCGCGGCTCGGCATCGGGCACGGCATGCAGATTGGGCGGCGGATTGGCCTCGGGGCCGTCGCGCGCGGGGTCGTCGCGGCGCGGCGCTGGCGGCACGCCCGCCGGCCGCGTGGGCCGCAGCACCGGCTCGGCCGCCGGCCGCGGCGGCGTGCTGCC
>CAYPDO010000986.1:0-1701 GCA_964409495.1 uncultured Bordetella sp. | reverse complement strand
CACGGCCAGCAGCGAGTGGCCGCCCAGCTCGAAGAAGTTGTCATGCCGGCCCACCTGGGCCACGCCCAGCAGCTCGGCCCACAGCGTGGCCAGGGTCTGCTCCACTTCGCCCACCGGCGCCTCGTAGCCCCGCTGGGCATAGGCCTCGCCCTCGGGCGCGGGCAGCGCCGCGCGGTCGAGCTTGCCGTTGGGCGTGAGCGGGAAACGCTCCAGCGCGACGAAGGCCGCCGGCACCATGTAGGCCGGCAGCTGGGCGCTGGCATGTTCGCGCAGCGTCTGCACCGCCACCGTGTGCTGCGGGCGCGCCTGGTAGTAGGCCACCAGCTGCTGGTCGCCCGCGCCATCGCCGCCGCTGGCCTGGCGCGCCAGCACCACCACCTCGGCCACGCCGGGGCAGCGCGCGAGCTGGGCCTCGATCTCGCCGAGCTCGATGCGGAAACCGCGGATCTTCACCTGGAAGTCATTGCGGCCCAGGTACTCGATCTGGCCGTCGGCCAGCCAGCGGCCCAGGTCGCCGGTCTTGTACATGCGCGCGCCGGCCTCGGGGCTGAACGGATCGGCGATGAAACGCTCGGCCGTCAGCTCGGGCTGGTTCAGGTAGCCACGCGCCACGCCGTGGCCGCCGATGTAGAGCTCGCCCACCACGCCCAGGGGCACCGGCTGGCGCGCGCTGTCCAGGATGTAGATGCGCGTATTGCCCACCGGCTTGCCGATGGTGGGCACAAAGCCCTGGCTGCGCTGCATGCACACCCAGCTGGAGTAGGTGGTGGTCTCCGACGGGCCGTACAGGTTGGCCACCGCCTGCACGCCGGTGTGGGCAAACAGGCGCTCGACGATCGAGCGCTTGAGGGCCTCGCCGGCCAGGTTGACCTGTTGCACGCTGTCGGGCACCTGGTCGAGCTCCAGCAGCGCCTGGATCGCCGAGGGCACGGTGTTGACCAGGCTGGGGGCGTGGCCCGCGGGCGTGGGCTGCAGCACGTCCTTGACGAGGGTGATGCGCGCGCCGCAGCTCAGCGGGGCGTACAGCTCGAAGACATGCAGGTCGAAGTTGATCGAGGTGGAGAACAGCGTGTTCGACAGCTGCTGCGTGCTGAACTCCTGCGTGGACCAGCTGATGAAGTTGACCGCGTTGCGGTGCTCGATCATCACGCCCTTGGGGCGGCCGGTGGAGCCCGAGGTGTAGATCACATAGGCCAGCTGGCGCGGCTGCAGCGCGCGGCCGTCGGGGTTGTGGGTGGGCTGGCTGGCCAGCAGCGCGGCGTCGCTGTCCATCAGCACCTGGGGCAGGCCCGGGGCCTGCAGCCCGCCGGACTGCAGCAGGCTGGCGTGGGTGACGATGACGGCGGGCTGGCTGTCGGCCAGCATGTAGCGCAGCCGCTCGGCCGGGAAGGCCGGGTCCAGCGGCAGGTAGGCGGCGCCAGACTTGAGCACGCCCAGCAGGGCAACCACCATGTCGGTGCAGCGGGCCATGCTGACGGCCACGCGGTCGTCGGGGCGCACGCCCAGGCTGCGCAGGTGGTGGGCCAGCTGGTTGGCGCGCTGGTTGAGCTGGGCGTAGCTCAGCAGCTCGGATTCGAACACCAGGGCCGGCGCATCGGGCTGCGCCGCGGCCTGGGCCTCGAAGCGCTGGTGCAGCAGCTGCCAGCCTTCGTAGGCCATCACCGTGTCGTTGAAGCCTTCCAGCACCTGCTGGCGCTCCTC
>CAYPDO010000985.1:0-1703 GCA_964409495.1 uncultured Bordetella sp. | reverse complement strand
GAACCGGCTCTGCCGGGCCACTGGCGGCGCCCCCTGGGGGGAGGCGCCCTCAGGCGCTTCGGGGGGGATTCAGAATCACCCGGGCACTGATGCGGCCGGCGCGCATCTCGTCGAGCACGGCATTCACGTCAGCCAGCGGGCGCTGCTCGGTGTGGCAGTGAAGCTGACCGGCGGCGGCCATGGCCAGCGTGGCGCGGATGTCGTCACGCGTGCCGATGCTGGAGCCGACGATGCGGAACTCGCCGCCCACCAACTGCAGCGCGGCAAAGCTCAGCGGCTCAGGCGGCAGGCCCACCACCGACAGCGTGCCGCCGGGGCGCAGCAGCTTCATGGCCAGATCGTAAGCGGCACGCGCGGCCGACGTGACCACCGCCACATGCGCGCCACCGAGCGCGCGCACGGCCTTGGGCGTGTCGGCGGCGCGGGCGTCGAAGGCATGGGCGGCGCCGAGTGCGCGCGCCGCGGCCAGCTTGTCGTCGGCCACATCGAGCGCGATGACCTCGGCACCCATCGCGCGCGCGATCTGCACTGCCAGGTGGCCCAGGCCGCCCACGCCCACCACGGCCACACGCTGGCCGGCATGCACGCCGGCATTGCGCAGCGCGCGGTACGAGGTGACGCCGGCACAGAACAGCGGCGCGGCCTCGGCGTCGCCCAGCGCATCGGGCACCGGCAGCGCAAAGTCGGCCTTGGCGCGCATGAACTGGGCATAACCGCCGTCCACGCGCAGCCCGGTGATGCTGGTGTTGCGGCACAGGTTCTCCAGCCCGTCGCGGCAGGCCTCGCACTGGCCGCAGCTCCAGTGCATCCAGGCCACGCCCACGCGCTGGCCCAGCGCGAGCTGACGCACGTCGGCACCACGCTGCACCACGGTGCCCACCACCTCGTGGCCCAGGATCAGCTCGGGCTTGGTGATCGGCTTGAACGGCGGCGTGTCGCCGTCCAGGATGTGCAGATCGGAGTGGCACACGCCGCAGGCCTGCACCTGGATCAGCACCTCGTCGGCCTGCGGCACCGGCAATGGCAGCTGGCGCAGCGCCAGCGCCTGGCCGAAGCCTTGCATCACGGCGGCGTGCATCTGGGTGGGCAGCATGGCGGGTCTCCTCGGGTTGGGGCGTTGATGGGTGGCGTGGCCCGGCTCAGGCGGCGGTTGCGCCAGGTGCGGTGAGGGCGTTGCGCGTGAGCAGCAGCACCTGGTCGTCACCGGCACTGGTGGGCAGCCACACCACATCCAGCGCCGCAAAGGCCTGCTCGAAATTGGCGCGCTCGTTGCCGATCTCCAGCACCAGCACGGCGTCGTCGCACATGTGGGCGGGCGCGGCGCGCAGCAGGCTGCGGATGAAGTCCATGCCGTCGCGGCTGCCGGCGGTGTTGCCGTCGAGCGCCAGCGCGGGCTCGGCACGGTATTCGGGCGGCAGCGTGGCCATGGCCTGCGCGTTCACATAGGGCGGGTTGCACAAGATCAGGTCGTAGCGCCGCGCGCCCACCGCGCCCAGGCCGTCGCCCTGGTGCAGCGTGATGCGGTCAGACAGGCCGTGGCGCGCCAGGTTCAGCGCGGCCACGGCCAGCGCGTCGGCGCTCAGATCGGCGGCATCCACCTGCAACTCGGGCCAGGCCATCGCGGCCAGCTCCGCCAGGCTGCCGTTGCCGGTGCACAGGTCCAGCACCTGCCGCGTGTGCTCGCCCAGCCAGGGGTCGATGGT
>CAYPDO010000984.1:0-1704 GCA_964409495.1 uncultured Bordetella sp. | reverse complement strand
GCGTCGACGAGCCACCCGCGCGACGGCAACGAGTCCTGCCAGCATCAGGGCATAGGTCTCGGGTTCGGGCACAGGCGCCATCGTGACGCTGAAGTTGTCGATGCGGTTGGTGCCCCCGCTGGCCACGGTGCCGCCGTTGAGGGCCGTGGTGCTGGTGGCCACCAGGCGGACCATGACGCTGGCCTGGTTGTCCAGCGCCGAGATGGCCGACAGATCAAAGCTGAAGGTGTAGCCGATCTTGTAGGTGCTGCTGGACCATGAGCCGCCCGCACTGCCGTTGGCCAGCACGTCGTAGTCGGCGAATGCCGTGAAGTCGACGCCGTTGGTGCTGTAGGTGAGCGCGAAGTCCCGCGGACCGGTGTTGCTGCCGGTCTGGTCGAAACTCAGCACCATGTCTTTGTAGCCCGTGGTGGCGAAGCTGAACTGGTAGTAGTCGCCAATCGCCCAGGCGGTGCTGCTCAGCGCATTGGCCGAGCCGTTGCCGGACGGGGTGGTCCAGGCAGTGCTGGCCGATGCGTGCTGGCCGGTGGCCGCGCCGGTGCCAAGCGATGCGGCCACGGCCGGCAGTCCTGCGCTGGTCAGATCGGCCGGCGTGGTTGAGCCTTCGAAGTCCCATTGGACGACGGTGACGGCGTGGGTGGGCAGGGCCAGGGCGGCGGCGGACAGCGCCAGGACGGCGGGCAACAACTTCTTCATGCTATGCACTCCAGTGGGGTGTGAAACGGCGATGTACTGGCGGCCGGGCGCCGTCGTGGGGCGCCCGCGATCCGTCCTGCGCATCGTCGCTTCCGTCATGCAGAAGCTGCGCCACGCACGCCCCGTGATCCAGGGGCGTGCATGCCCGAAATTGACCGTTTGGTCAGGCTAGAGTAGGGCGGTTTGCCCGGTGCTCAGGCGCGGCGGCGACGCGCCATGAAGCCCACGGCGGCCAGGCCGGCAACCATCAGCGCGTAGGTGCCGGGCTCGGGCACCGGGGCGAACACGGTGGTGTCGGGCACCACGGCCGAGCCGTCACCGCCCACCGAGATCGACCAGTTGGCCGCGTTGTTGACCAGCGACTGGTAGGCCGCGAAGCTGGCCTCACCCGTACGGGCGCCGGTGTAGCCGGCGAAGTCGGTGCTGCTGGTCAGCTTGATGGCGTTGGTGCCGGCGGTCAGGCCCACCGTGGTCAGCGAGTTGCCGTTGCTCTCGGTGGACACGGCCGACAGCATGGTGGTCACCGAGGTGGCGCTGCTGCCCAGGAAGGCGTAGACCGTTTCGGCCGTAGCGCTCAGGCCGAGGTTGCTGCTGTTGACCACGCTGAAGCTGCCGACCGAGGCGGCGCGCGCCGCCGTGTCGATCGCCGAGAAGCGCACCACCGAGCCGGCGCTGATCACGTTGGCGCCGGTGTTCCAGCTGAACGAGGACTCGCCCGTGCCGATGGTGGTGGCGCTGGTGGCGGTGCTGTCGGAGAAGAAGATCTGGGTACCCGCCGCGATGTCGACAAAGGTCACCAGGCTCCAGCCGTCTTCGTCGGCATTGAAGGCGGTGAAGGCGACGTCGCCGGTGGTCAGTGCGTGCGCCGGGGCGGAAAGGACGGCCGCCGCGGCGGCCAGGGCAAACAGGTGCTTCGTCATGGGGATTCTCGCTTCTGGAATGTTGATCGACCCGGGCGCGTCGAGACCCGGACCCCGTCGCTCGCCGTCCAGCAGCAGTCCTTCCCCG
>CAYPDO010000983.1:0-1704 GCA_964409495.1 uncultured Bordetella sp. | reverse complement strand
GTGGCCTTGGACTGGCCCTGCGGACCGGCGACCTGCACGTCGATGCGCTGCAGCCGGCTGAAGGCCTGGAACAGGCCGATCTCCAGGCTGCGCAGCGCGCCGGGCTGGGCGCAGCTGTAGGTGTAGCTGGCCTCCAGGTCGGCGTGCGCGCCGGCTGCGGCCTGTGCGCCGGGCGCCAGCACCGGCGCATCGACCTCGGCCTGGGTCAGCGTGCATTGCGCCGCGGCCTCGGTGATGAACAAGGCCGGGCCCTGGCCCGGCGCGCGCAAGCGCGCCAGCAGTTCCGTGGCGGCCCGGCGTTCGGCGTCGTTGCGCGGCGCTCGCTCGAAGCCGAGCAGGTTGTCCAGCGGCACGTCCAGCGCGATGCTGAGCGCGCGGCCATCGATGCCGATGTCGAGCTTCAGTGCGCCATGCTCGTGGGCCTTGCCGGCGGCCAGGGCGCTGCCGCAGGCCAGGGTCAGGGCCAGGCCAGCGATCGGGGCCAGGGCGGTGGGCAGCGGCAGCCGGTGCGCTGCGCGGCGGTGACGGGCAGGTTCTTGCATGTCGGCAGGTTAGCGGATCCGGCGCGTCCTGGCGCAGCAGGCCTTGCCGTCAGGCGTTTGCCGCCAGGCCCAGCAGGTCGCGCGCCAGCGCCTCGGCCACCTCGATGCCGTCCACGCCGGCCGACATGATGCCGCCGGCATAACCCGCCCCTTCGCCGGCCGGGTACAGGCCGGCGGTGTTCAGGCTCTGGTGGTCGCGCCCGCGGTTGATGCGCAGCGGCGAGGAGGTGCGCGTCTCCACGCCGGTGAGCACCGCGTCGGCCATGTCGAAGCCGTGGATCTGCCGCGCGAAGGCCGGCAGCGCCTCGCGGATGGCCGCCAGCACATAGGGCGGCAGGCTGGGCCGCGCCGGGTCGGCCAGGTCGGTCAGCGTGACGCCGGGCTTGTAGCTGGGCAGCACGCTGCCGAACGCGCGCCGGATCTCGTCGCCGTGCCGGCCGGCCACGAAGTCGCCCACCAGCTCGCCGGGCGCCTGGTAGCGGCCGCCACCCAGTTCGAAAGCGCGGCTTTCCCAGAAGCGCTGGAAGGCAAAGCCGTCCAGCGGCGACACCGGGCCGTCGCCGGGCGTCTGGCGGTAGTCGTCCGGGTCGATGTTGACCACGATGCCGGCGTTGGCGTTGCGCTCGTTGCGCGAGTACTGGCTCATGCCGTTGGTGACCACACGGCCGGGCTCGGACGTGGCCGCCACCACCGTGCCGCCGGGGCACATGCAGAAGCTGTACACCGCGCGGCCGTTGCTGGCGTGGTGCACCAGCTTGTAGTCCGCCGCGCCCAGCAGCGGGTTGCCGGCGGCCGGGCCCAGGCGGGCGCGGTCGATCAGGCCCTGCGGATGCTCGATGCGAAAGCCCACCGAGAAGGGCTTGGCCTCCATGGCCACGCCGCGGCCGTGCAGCATGGTGAAGGTGTCGCGCGCGCTGTGTCCCACGGCCAGCACCAGGTGCGTGCAGGCCAGCGTGCTGCCATCGGCCAGCACCACGCCGCGCAGCTGGCGCCGGCCATCGGCCGTGGTGTCGATCTGCAGATCGGTGACATGCTGGCGGAAGCGGATATCGCCGCCCAGCGCCTCGATGTCGGCACGCATCTTCTCGATCATGCTCACCAGCCGGAAGGTGCCGATGTGCGGCTTGCTGACCCAGGCGATCTCCTCGGGCGCGCCGGCCTT
>CAYPDO010000982.1:0-1707 GCA_964409495.1 uncultured Bordetella sp. | reverse complement strand
CCCGGGCCGCGCGGCGCTGGACAAGCTCAACGCCGCGTTGCGCTGAAGCGGTCCAGCGCCTTATCGCGCAGCGCCTGGGCCCAGACCGGCATCGGCGGCAAGGTGGGCCAGGGCGGCAGCCCGGCCAGCGTGGGCCGGCGGCCGGTGAGCTGGGCGGTGATCGCGGTCTTGATCACCGCGGCCAGCGGCGGCACATGCTCGGCGGCGTTCAATACCGCGCGGCGCGCCAGCCGGGCCGGGCCGCGCTCGTCGGTGAACAGGCCGACGATGGCATTCGTGCCCAGGTACACCGGCCGTGTCACGCGGCGGTGCTCGGCCTCGTAGGGCTGCAGCACGGCCAGGCTGCCGATGTCGCGGCCGGCGCGGTGCGCGGCGGCGATCTGCCGCGCCAGCACCTGCACGCCGTACAGGCCGAAGTTCCAGCCATGCGCGGTGACCGGGTGCATGCCCACCGCCGCATCGCCCACCAGCGCAAAGCGCTCGGCCACGAAGCGGTGCGCGTACACACCCACCAGCGGGTAATGGTGGCGCGGGCCGCTGGCCGTCACCGTGCCCAGGCGGTCGTCGCACTGGGCCTGGATGCGCGCGGCAAAGGCCGCATCGTCCAGCGCCAGCCAGGCGGGCGCCTGGTCGCTGGCCACCGTCACCACGGCCGAGCATTGTTGCCCGTTCATCGGCAGCAGCGCCAGCGTGTTGCCGTAGCGAAAGCACTCCCAGGCCGTGGCGGCATGGTCGCGCGCGTGCGCCACACGGCCCACCACCACGCTGCGGCCGAAGTCGCGCATCGCCGCGCCGATGCCGGCCAGGCGGCGCGTGCCCGAGAAGCGGCTGTCGGCGGCCACCACCAGCGGCGCGCGCAGCACCGTGCCATCGGCCAGGGTCACGCTGGCGAGTGCATGGCTGGCGCCGCCACGTTCGAGCGACACCACGCGTGCCTCGCCGCGCAGCTGCACCGCCGGGCGGGCGATGGCGGCCTGGTAGGCCGCGCGGCGGATGCAGTGGTTGGGCACCAGCCAGCCCAGCGGCTCGGCATCGCCGGTGGCAAAGCGCAGCGGGCCGGTGGCGCGGCCATCGCTGCCATCCACCACGGCCGCCTGCTGCAGCGGGGCGATGTGCTCGGGCGGCAGGCGCGCCCACTGGCCCAGCTCGGTCATCACCTGGCGCGCGCGGTGGGTGAGGGCGATGTCGCGGCCGTCTTCGGCCGGTTCGGCAATGGCGGCCAGCGGCTGCTGTTCCAGCAGCAGCGGCGACAGGCCGGCATCGGCCAGCGCCGTGGCCAGGGCCAGACCGGCCGGGCCGGCGCCGACGATCAGCACATTGGCATCGGCGGGGCCGATGGCACAAGCGCGGGGGGCAGGGGTTTCGGGCATCGCGTGATGCTGCCCGAGCGGCCCTCACCGGGCCTTGACCGGGGTCACCCGAAGAAGCTTTGGCGCCGCAGCGTCTGCAAGGCCACCACGGCCAGCAGCGCAAACAGGCCCAGGCTCCAGAACTCGTAGGCCACGCCCAGCAGCGGGGCCGTGGCATCGGCGCAGTTGGCGGTGGCCGAGAACAGCAGCGGCAGCGCGCGGTCCAGCGTGCTGAGCGCCATGATGCGGTCGGCCAGCGTGAGGTTGCACGAGGCCGTCTTGCTGGCCACGAAGTGCTGCCACAGGGCCGCGGCCATGCCGCTGGCGGCCAGCAGCAGCATCAGCCCGCCGGCCGCGC
>CAYPDO010000981.1:0-1709 GCA_964409495.1 uncultured Bordetella sp. | reverse complement strand
CCATCGAAGACGGACGCATCCGAAGCCGCCAGGGACGATCGCACGGCAACACGACGCCCACCCGCTTTGCCGACTTTGCGCAGGGGCTTGTCCTGCCCGCCGCGGCGACTTGAACATGGTGTGAAGACGATCGGCCTGGCCGCTGGCGCTGCGGCTGAAGCCCCAGCCAGACAGCACGGCCTACGGCAGCGCGTAGGTGAACTCGTAGCTGTGCTTGCCTTCGCTGATGATGATCCTGAAGCTGCCTGTCAGGCCTGCCAGCTCGCCGGTGGCGGAGTCTGGAACCACCGTGACGGACAGCGCCTGGGCCCCGCGGTTCATGGTGCCCGTGTGCTGCAGCACAAACGAACCTGCCTTGCCATGCAGTTTGCCGTCAACCCGCTCCATCGCGACATACCCGGCCGAACCTCGCGTGTCGGTCATGGCACTCAGCATCTGGCCCTGGGTGGTGGCGACCAGATCACCCTCGATGCGCTTGTCGATCGACATGCGCGCCAGCTTGGCGCCGTCGGGCTGCCCTTCGAAGGGCATGGGTGACAGCTTGACGGTGAACGTTCCTTTGGCAACGGTGTTCAACTTGGCCCCAGCCGATGTGGTCAGCGACGATTGTGCACGGACGCTGGCCGCTGCCGCCGCGGCGAACGCCAGGGTGGCGAGGCTGCGTCGGGTGGCGGGCATGCGTGCTGCCTAGCCCACCTGGTAGGCGACATGGATGCGGCCGCCGCTCAGCAGCTTGTGATCCAGCAAGGTGAGCGCAGCCCTGCGCTTCACGGCATCGAAAGGGCCCTTGGCCGCGCCGACCAGCAAGGGCGAGACGATGAAGTGCACCTCGTCCACCAGGCCCTCGTCAAGCAGGCTGCCGGTCAGCATGGCGCCGCCCATCAGGTAGATGTGCTTGCCTGGCTGCGTCTTGAGCTCGCGCACCGCGTTCAGGTCACGCAGCAGGCGCGTGTGCGGCCAGGCCACGGATGGCAGCGTCGAGGACAGCACATGGTGCGGCGTGTGCCTTGCGAAGGCGGCCCAGGCCAGCTCGGCCGGATGGGCGAGCTTGCCGGTCATCGGCAAGGGCGCATCCGGCGCCTGCTGGATTGCCGTCCAGTACTGCTCATAGCCCGGGTACATGCGCCCACCCAGCAGGCAGGCGTCGATGCGTTCCATGAGCCCGTAATCCTCCGACCAGGCCTCCACCCAGTCGGCATAGCCCTCGGGGCCCTCGCTTCGGCCATCGACCGACAGCTTCATCGCGGCGATCAGTTTGCGCACAGCTGCTCCTCGTAGTCTTTCCGAAGTTGTTTCCAGGTGGCCCACAGCGAGGGCGGCGTGGTGCCTTCCATGCGCGCGATCAGCAGCGCCAGATGGGCATGCCAGCCCGCGCAAACGTTCAGGATCAGGCGTTCGCCGATCAACTGCGCATGCGTCAGGGTCAGCAGGACCTCGTCGCGCACGGCTTCGAGTTCGATCGTGACCTCGCCCACCCCGGGCCAGATGTAGCGCAGGCGGTGGGGAGCCTGCACGTCGATGAAGCGGCAGGTTGCACGGCTTTCGGCATCGAAGCCTTCGGGACGCTCTGCGGCAGAGGCCGACAGGTCATCGTTGCGCCACACCAGATCGAACGAGGCACCGGCTTGCAGCGGCATGATGCCGCTGGCCAGCCATTGGCTGCGCAGGTTGCTGTCGGTCAGGTAGGACCACACGCGTTCGATCGGGCC
>CAYPDO010000980.1:0-1714 GCA_964409495.1 uncultured Bordetella sp. | reverse complement strand
CAGCTCTGTGTAGGCCATACGGGGCCGGGGCCGCAGCGGCTGCCGGCGCTGCCACGGGCGCTGAAGCCGCTGCCGGCAGCGAAACCGCCGCCGCGGCCGCCGCCGGCCGCGCCGGTGCGGTAGCCCGCGCGATGGCCGGCGTGACAGCCAGCGGCGCAGCGCGCGCCGGTGCCGGCGCCGGCGCACCGGCCGGCGGAAAGGCCAGGAAGCGCAGCAGCACCATGGTCAGTGCCGCATATTCGTCACTCAGCAGGCCCAGCTCGGCGCGGCCGTGGATCACGATGCCGTACAGCAGCTGTGTCTCGTCGGCGGCCAGCGCGCTGGCCAGTTCACGGGCGCCGGCGCTGTCGGGATCGGTCTCGTCCAGCGCGCCGGGCACGGCCTGCTCCACCGCCATCTGCTGCAGCAGCGCGGCCATTTCCTCCAGCGTGCCGGCGGCCGACAGGCCACGCCCGCGCAGCGCGTCGACGGTGGCCAGCACGGCGGGGCCGTCGCGGCGGGCCAGGGCCTGCACCAGGCGCGTGGCATGCGAGCGGTCGACGCTGCCGAGCATGGCGCGCACGGCCTCCTCGCCCAGCTGGCCACCGCCATAGGCGATGGCCTGGTCGGTCAGCGACAGCGCGTCGCGCATCGAGCCCCGCGCCGCACGCGCCAGCAGGCGCAGCGCGCCGGCCTCGGCCGGCACCGCCTCGGCCTCGAGCACCTGGGCCAGGTGCTCGCGCTCCGTCTCGGGCGCCATCGGCCGCAGGTTGATCTGCAGGCAGCGGCTCAGCACCGTGGGCAGCATCTTCTCGGGATCGGTGGTGGCCAGCACGAACTTCAGGTAGTCGGGCGGCTCTTCCAGCGTCTTGAGCAAGGCGTTGAAGGCGTCCTTGGTGAGCTGGTGCGCCTCGTCGATCATGAACACCTTGTAGCGGCCAACGCTGGGCTTGTAGGCGGCGCGCTCGATCAGGTCGCGGATCTCGTCGATGCTGCGGTTGCTGGCGGCATCGAGCTCGATGTAGTCGATGTAGCGGTCGGCGTCGATCTCGGTGCAGGCCTGGCACACGCCGCAGGGCCGGGCGGTGACACCGCCGGTGCCGTCGGGCCCGGTGCAGTTCAGGCTCTTGGCCAGGATGCGGCTGACCGTGGTCTTGCCGATGCCGCGTGTGCCGGTGAACAGGTAGGCATGGTGCAGCCGGCCCGACTGCAAGGCATGCGTGAGCGCCTGCACCACATGCGTCTGGCCCACCATCTGCTCGAAGCTGCGCGGGCGGTACTTGCGGGCCAGGACGACATCACTCATGCCGGCGATTGTAGGGACTGGCCCCGCCCGCGCCCGGCCCGCGCGCGGCGTCCGGCCCGGGCGCGGGCGTCGCCGATAATCCCGGCCATGAGTTCCTCGCACGCCCCCTCGAACCCGGGCACGCTCAGCTACGAGCAGGCCGGCGTCAATTACGACCTGATCGATCCGCTGAAGGTCAGCGCGCAGCGCGCCGCCGCGTCCACCGCCAGCCAGCTGGGCCGCCATGGCTTCACCGAGGTAGCCGCCTCGCGCGGCGAATCGGCCTATGTGGTCGATGTCGGCCCGTTCTACATCGCCTCCATCGTCGAATGCCTGGGCTCCAAGGCCCTGGTGGCCGACGAGATGGCCGCCCTCACCGGCCGCAGCTGGTACGACGGCATCGCGCAGGACACCATCGCGATGGCCGTGAACGACCTGATCACCGTGGGC
>CAYPDO010000979.1:0-1716 GCA_964409495.1 uncultured Bordetella sp. | reverse complement strand
ACCAGCTGGCGCGCTTCGGCGCGGGTCGAGCCGAAGCCCATGCGGTAGACCACGTTGTCCAGGCGGCTTTCCAGCAGGAACAGCAGGTTCGCGCCGGTGTTGCCCTTGCGGCGCTCGGCCTCGGCGAAATAGCGGCGAAACTGGCGCTCCAGCACGCCATACATGCGCTTGACCTTCTGCTTCTCACGCAGCTGGATGCCGAAGTCGGAAGTGCGCTGGCCGGAGGTGCGGCCATGCTGACCGGGCTTGCTTTCCTTCGACTTGTCGCTGATGGCGCGTCGCGCGCTCTTCAGGTAGAGATCGGTGCCTTCACGGCGGGACAGCTTGGCCTTGGGGCCGAGGTAACGTGCCACGGATGTTCCTTCAGGATGGTTCTGACGCGAGGCTGGGTCGCGCGAGTCTGGCGAGTGTTGTTCTGACGCTCAGACGGTGGGCTTGTGTGGGCGCCGACGGCACCCAACAAAATTGCCGGCCGGTGCAAAGCACCCGCCGGCTGTCGGAAAACTCAACATTATAGCGGCGCCGCCGGAAGGCAAGCGCCAGCGGCGCGCGCGCTCAGATGCGGCGGCGCTTCTGCGGGCGGCAACCGTTGTGCGGCACCGGCGTCACATCGCTGATCGAGTTGATGCGGATGCCCAGCGCGGCCAGCGCGCGCACCGACGACTCACGGCCCGGGCCGGGGCCCTTGATGCGCACGTCGAGGTTCTTGATGCCCTGCTCTTGCGCAGCGCGGCCGGCCACCTCGGCGGCCACCTGGGCGGCGAACGGGGTCGACTTGCGTGAGCCCTTGAAGCCCTGGCCACCCGACGAGGCCCAGGACAAGGCGCCGCCTTGACGGTCGGTGATGGTGATGATGGTGTTGTTGAACGAAGCATGCACGTGAGCGATGCCGTCCGCGACGTTCTTGCGGACCTTCTTGCTCACGCGGCGGGCCGCGTTATTGGCAGGTGCTTTGGCCATGTCGAATCTCGGTCAGGGGCTGTTCAGTGCGGCGGCTTACTTCTTGAGCGCGGCGGCACCCTTGCGCGGACCCTTACGGGTGCGGGCGTTGGTACGCGTGCGCTGGCCGCGCATCGGCAGGCCACGGCGATGACGGAAGCCGCGATAGCAGCCCAGGTCCATCAGCCGCTTGATGTTCATCGTGGTTTCGCGACGCAGGTCGCCCTCGATGGTCATCTTGTTGATCTCGTCGCGGATCTTCTCGAGTTCCGCGTCGTTCAGATCTTTGATCTTCTTCGAGTAGGGCACGCCAACGGCGTCGCAGATCTTCTGCGCAGTCGGGCGGCCGATGCCGAAAATGGAGGTCAGGCCGATCTCCGCGTGTTTGTGCGGCGGGATGTTGATGCCGGCAATACGAGCCATGGTTCTGGATCCTTGGTATCAGTTCGTCGCGATGCGTTCAGCGGCGCGGGCTCATCAGCCCTGGCGCTGCTTGTGACGCGGATCGGTGCAGATCACGCGCACCACGCCCTTGCGGCGGATGATCTTGCAATTGCGGCACATCTTCTTGACCGATGCAGAGACTTTCATCGTCTTCTCCTGTAGCGCCTGTACCGCATTCGGCATCGCAGGCGCGGATTCAATCGCTGGCTTCGCCCGGGCGGTCAGACCCCGGCGGGCCGCTTCAACTCGCCTTGAAGTTGGCCTTCTTCAGCAAGGATTCGTACTGCTGGCTCATCACGTAGCTCTGGACCTGGGCCCAGAAATCCATCGTGA
>CAYPDO010000978.1:0-1717 GCA_964409495.1 uncultured Bordetella sp. | reverse complement strand
GAATGGCCCGCACTGCAGCCGATGCTGGCCAGGTTTGCCGATGCGCAGCACGCCAGCCCCGCCACACAGGCGCCCGCCGCGGCCGACGACACGCCGCCCCCCGGCCTGCACGCGCTGCGCGCGCCGATGGCCGGCCGCCTGGTGGAGTTCAGCGTGGCCGAAGGCGCGCTGCTGCCCGAGGGCGGCGAAGCCCTGGTGCTCGAATCGATGAAGATGCAGCACGGCATCGCCACACCGCTGGCCGGCCGCGTGGCCGCGCGCCGCGTGGCCGAGGGCGACTTTGTGCAAGAGGGCCAGGTGCTGCTGTGGCTGGCGCCCGAAGACAGCGCCGGCAGCGCGGTCGACGATGCCGCCATGCGCAGCCCCGACCACATCCGCCCCGACCTGCAGCGCGCGCTGGCCCGCATCGCCCTCACTGACGATGCCGCGCGCCCCGAGGCCGTGGCCAGGCGCCACGCGCAGGGCGGCCGCACCGCGCGCGAGAACATCGCCGATCTGTGCGACGAGGGCTCGTTCATCGAATACGGCGGGCTGGCCATCGCCGCGCAGCAGCGCCGCCGCAGCCTGGATGACCTGCAGCGCAACACGCCGGCCGATGGCATGGTGACCGGCATCGGTGCGGTCAACGGCCGCGCGTTCGGCCCCGAGCGCAGCCGCACCGCGGTGCTGGCCTACGACTACACGGTGCTGGCCGGCACGCAGGGCTGGCGCAACCACCACAAGAAAGACCGGCTGCTGAAGGTCATCCACGACTGGCAGTTGCCCACCGTGCTGTTTGCCGAGGGCGGCGGCGGCCGGCCGGGCGATGTGGACATGCCCATCGTCGCCGGGCTGAACAACCACACCTTCAGCCAGTTTGCGGCGCTGTCGGGCAAGGTGCCCTTCGTGGGCATCGTGCATGGCCGCTGCTTTGCCGGCAACGCCGCGCTGCTGGGCTGCGCCGACACCATCATCGCGACGAAGTCCGCCAACATCGGCATGGGCGGGCCGGCGATGATCGAGGGTGGCGGCCTGGGGGTGTACAAACCCGAGGAGATCGGCCCGGCAGCCGATCTGGCGCGCAACGGGGTCATCGACATCCTGGTCGACGACGAGGCCGCGGCGGTGGCCGCCACGCAGCAGTACCTGGGCTACTTCCAGGGCCGGCTGGCCGCTGAGCTGTGGCGCTACGGCGATGCCCGCGCACTGCGCCACAGCGTGCCCGAGAACCGGCTGCGCGCCTACGACATGCGCGCGCTGATCCGTACGCTGGCCGACGAGGGCTCGGTGCTGGAACTGCGCGCCGGCTTCGGTGCCGGCATGCTCACCGCGCTGGTCCGCATCGCGGGCCGGCCGATGGCCCTGCTGGCCAACAACCCGCAGCACCTGGGCGGCGCCATCGACCCCGAGGCCGCCGACAAGGGCGCGCGCTTCCTGCAACTGGCCAATGCCCACGGCCTGCCGGTGCTGACGCTGTGCGACACGCCGGGTTTCATGGTCGGCCCCGAGATCGAGCGCCAGGCCCAGGTGCGCCACGCCTGTCGCCTCTTCGTCACCGCGGCCCACCTCACGGTGCCCTGCTTCACGGTGGTGGTGCGCAAGGGCTACGGCCTGGGCGCGCAGGCCATGGCGGTGGGCGGCTTCGATGCACCGGTGTTCACCGTGGCCTGGCCGACCGGTGAATTCGGCGCCATGGGCCTGGAAGGCGCGGTGCGCCTGGGCTACCGCAAGGAGCTGG
>CAYPDO010000977.1:0-1724 GCA_964409495.1 uncultured Bordetella sp. | reverse complement strand
ATGCGGCGGTCGATCTCGCGCAGGCGCTTCTTGCCGTACAGGTAGTCGCCGTTCTCGCTGCGGTCGCCGTTCTTGGCCGCCCACGACACGGTCTCCACCATCTTGGGCCGCTCGTCGTCGATCAGTTGCAGCAACTCGGCGCGCAGGCGCTGGTAGCCCTGCGGTGTCATGTAGTTCTTGGTGCCCGGTGGCAGGGGCGGCAGACCGCCGCCGTCGCCATCCTCGTCGTCGGCGTCGCCGCTGGGCTCCTTCGTGAAGGCTTTGCTCATGGCGCGATGCTACCCAGGGCCGGATCGCCCGCCGCCGCGCCGCCTTCCAGCCGGCGTTCGCCGGCGCCGGCGCGCCAGACGCCGGGCGCCACGCCGGTCCACTTGCGAAACGCGCGGTAGAAGGTGCTGGCGTCCTCGAAGCCCAGGCGGCTGGCAATTTCGTCCACCGTCAGCCGGCCCTCGGCCAGGTGCTGCAAGGCCAGTTCGCGGCGCACGGCGTCCTTCAGCTGCTGCCAGGTGGTGCCCTCGTCGGCCAGGCGCCGGCGCAGCGTGGCCGGGCTCAGGCCCAGGGCCCCGGCCAGGCTGTCGAGCGTGGGCGCGGGCTCGGCGCGGGCCAGCCCGTCGCGGCACTGGCGGCGCACGCGGTCGCTCCAGCCGCTGGCGGCCACCTGCTTGAGGAACACGCTCTGCGGCGCCTCGCGCAGAAAGGCCTTCAGCGCCGCGGCGTCCACCTGCACCGCGGCCTGCAGCGCGCGTGCGTCGAAGCTCATCGCGGTGGCTGGCGCGTCGAAGTGCAGCAGCGGCGAGAACATGCGCCGGTACTCGTCGGCATGCGCCGGGCGCGGATGGGCCCAGTCCAGCCGGCGCAGCGGCACGCGCCGTCCGGCCAGCCAGCACACCAGGCCATGCAGCATCACCAGCAGCGTCTCCTCGGCAAACAGCCGCGCCTCGGGCGGCTGGATGCGGTTGTCGAGGCTCACCGTGGCCTGGCCGCCGGCCACCCGCAGCGTGGCGGCGATGTCGTCGAACATCAGGTTGAAGCCACGCAGCGCCATGCGCAGCGCGCGGTCCAGCGTGGCCTGGCCGGCCAGCGCCTTGTCCAGCACGGCCTGGCCGGCCAGCGCGTGGCACAGCATGGCAAAAGCGCCCACTTTCATGCGCCGGGCATCGAGCGCGAAGAACTCGTCGTCGATCAGCCGCGCAATGGCCATCCACAGCCTGGCGAAGGCGGCGGCCGGCACGCGGGTGTCTGGCCGGTCCAGCAGCGCCGGATCAATCTGCGCCTCTTGCAGCGCGGCGGCGCGCAGCGCGGGCGTCAGGCGCTGCACCGCGCCGCGCACGAAGGCGATCGACACGGTGGTGTTGGTGGACGGGGCGGTGGACGCCATGCGCCGATTCTGGCAAAACGCGTCAGGCCGGTGATCGCTGCCGCCATCGCCGTGCGCTGCGTGGCGGCCTAGACTCGCCGTCGGGCGGCGTGCTGCCACGACGCCGGCCGCCGGCCCCGGTGCACCCCGTGCACGCGAGAGCGCAGCAAGCGCCCGACCTCCAGGAGACATCCGCATGACCGACCTGTCCGCCGAGTACCAGTCGCTGGCCAACTACCGCCCGGCGCACAAGGTGCGCTTCGTCACCGCCGCGAGCCTGTTCGACGGCCACGATGCGGCCATCAACATCATGCGCCGCATCCTGCAGGGCATGGGTGCCGAGGTCATCCACCTGGGCCACAACCGC
>CAYPDO010000976.1:0-1734 GCA_964409495.1 uncultured Bordetella sp. | reverse complement strand
GCGACACCGGCATCGGCGTGCCCCCGGATCGCATCGGCCAGCTCTTCAACGCCTTCGAGCAGGCCGATGCCTCGACCACGCGGCGCTTTGGCGGCACCGGCCTGGGCCTGGCCATCACACGGCGCCTGGCCGAGCTGATGGGCGGCGAGGTGGGTGTGCGCAGCGCGCCCGGGCAGGGCAGCGAGTTCTGGTTCACCGCGCGCTTCGCGCCGCCGGCCGGCGGCATGCACGACAGCAGCCTGCCGCCCGAGCCGCCGGCCCTGGTCACCGAAGGCCTGGCCGAGGTGCGCCTGCGCCACGAGCAGCAACTGCGTGCCCGTCACCAGGGCGCGCGCGTGCTGCTGGCCGAGGACAACGTGATCAATCAGGAGGTGGCCGGCGAACTGCTGCGCGCCGCCGGCCTGACCGTGGACCTGGCCGGCAACGGCGTGCAGGCCGTCGAGCTGGCGTCGGCGTGCCTTTATGACCTGATCCTGATGGACATGCAGATGCCCGAGATGGACGGCTTGTCGGCCACACGCCAGATCCGCCTGCTGCCGCAGCATGCGCGCACGCCGATCCTGGCCATGACCGCCAATGCCTTCGGCGACGATCGCCAGGCCTGCCTGGACGCCGGCATGGACGATCACCTGGCCAAGCCGGTGGATCCGGTGCTGATGTACGCCATGCTCGACCGCTGGCTGCCGGTGCGTGAGGTGGCACCGCTGGCCGCGCCGGCGCAGGCCAGCGATGATGCGGCCCCGGCGGCGGCCGAGCCTGCCGGCCAGGCAGGCGACGGCGATGCGGCAGACGATCCCTTCAACGGCATCCCCGGCCTGAGCATGAGCCGGGCGCTGATGTACCTGCCGGGGCGCAGCGCGGTGTACGAGCGCGTGCTGCGCCAGTTCACCGAGCACTATGCCCAGGGCATCACCGGCCTGGACGCGGCGATCGACGCCGGGCGCTGGGCCGAGGCGGGCCAGCTGCTGCACTCGCTGCGCGGCGCCTGTGGCGCGGTGGGCGCCAGCAGCCTGACACTGCAAAGCCGTGCCATCGAGGCCCGGCTCGACAGTCTGGCCGACGACGCGCCCGCCGATGCCGGCCTGCTGCAGGCGCTGCATTCGCTGCAGGAAGATCTGGCCGCCCTGGTCACCGCGGTGCTCGAGCGCCTGCCTCACCTGCCGGGACTGGCTGACGCGCGCGCTGCCGCGTCATCCAGCGAGGCCGCCGACGACTTGCGCGGCGCGCAGGCCCTCGACGAGCGGCTTGACCAGCTGCAGGCGCTGCTGGCGGCCGCCGATTTCCGCGCGGGCGCGCTGCTGCGCGAACTTGAGCCGGCCATCGTGCGCCGCTGGGGCAGCGCACGCGCCGCCACGCTGTCGCGCCCGCTGGGGCTGCACGACTATGAAGCCGCGCTGTGCGCCTTGCAGGGCCTGCGCCAGCCGCTATCCGCCACGGCCGCGACGCGCCCGGACGTTCAGTAGCGGTAGACGCCGCGGCCGCTCTTGCGGCCCAGCCAGCCGGCGGCCACCATTTCCTTCAGCAGCGGGGCCGGGCGGTACTTCGAATCGGCGAACTCGGCCACATACACCTCCATCACCGCCAGGCACACGTCCAGGCCGATCATGTCGGCCAGGGCCAGCGGGCCGATCGGCTGGTTGCAGCCCAGCTTCATGCCAGCGTCGATGTCCTCGGCGGTGGCCGCGCCTTCGGCCAGCACTTTCTTCTTGGCGAGCTTAGTGGCAAGCTCATCTT
>CAYPDO010000975.1:0-1743 GCA_964409495.1 uncultured Bordetella sp. | reverse complement strand
GTGCCGCCCTACCCGGCCGGCACCTGCGCGGCCGATGGCGAGTGTTTCGACACCGCGCTGCTGCACGGCCTGGACGCGCGCCTGGCCGCCTTGCCGGCCGAGCGCCGGGCGCGCGGCACGGTGCTGGTGCTGCACATGATGGGCAGCCATGGGCCGGCCTACCACAAGCGCTCGCCGCCCGCGCTCAAGCGCTTCCAGCCTGAATGCACCAGCGCCACGCTGCAGGATTGCAGCCGCGAGCAGCTGCTCAACGCCTACGACAACACCATCGCCACCACCGACCATGTGCTGGCCGGCCTCATCGGCTGGCTGAAGCAGCAGTCGGCGGGCCGCGACACCGCGATGGTCTACCTGTCCGACCATGGCGAATCGCTGGGCGAGAACGGCCTGTACCTGCACGGCCTGCCCTATGCCGTGGCGCCCGAGGTGCAAAAGCATGTGCCCTGGCTGACCTGGCTGAGCCCCGGCTTTGCGGCGCGCCAGCGGCTCGACACCGCCTGCCTGGCCGGCCGCGCCGAGGCGCCGCTGAGCCACGACCACCTGTTCCACTCACTGCTGGGCCTGGCGGCGGTGCAGACCCAGGCATACCAGCCGGCGCTGGATGCCTATGCCGCCTGCCGGCGCTGAGCGCGGTAACAAGTGCTCACGATCAAGGCACGCCGGCCACCCGCCTGATCCGGGGGGCGCACCGGGTTCGCGCGCTGGCTTTGGCCCTGCGGGATGTCGATACTGCGCGGGCGCACACGAACATCACGGAGGGATCCCGCATGAGCACACCTGCACTGTCCCGCATGGCCCGGGCCATGGTGGCTGGCCTGGCACTGGGCCTGGTCGCCGGCGCCCAGGCGGCCACCGTGGTGCCCGGCACCAGCAACCCCAAGCTGGCCGGCATGCCCGACGGCGCCACGGCCAGCAGTGGCGACGTGGCCCCTGCGCAATCACCGGTGCTGTTCACCGAGTTCAGCATCGCGCCGGGCACCTGGCTGCAGTTCACCGGCGTGAGCGGTGTGGTCGACAACTGCGGTGACGGCGTCGTCGGCGGCTGCAGCGTTGCCGGCCCGGACGGCACGGGCGCCTACAGCAACGGCGAAGAGAACGGCATCTCGGGGCTGACAGCGCCGCTGAATTCGCTGGTGGGGGTGTTCCTCGGGGCCACGGCGCCCGACGCCACTGCGGCGCCGGGCAGCCTGTGGTTTGACGGCACGACCGCAGACTTCACCACGCTGGCGCCGGCACTGAAGCAGGTGTTCTTCATCGGCGATGGCCTCACCGGCACGGGCAGCGGCACGGTGCAGCGCTTTCTGGTGCCCGAGGGCGCCACCCGGCTGTTCCTGGCCACCCACGACGGCTACGGCTGGTACAACAACAGCGGCAGCTTCACGGTCAGCGTCAGCGCCGTGCCCGAGCCCGCCAGCACCGCGCTGCTGCTGGCCGGCCTGGGCGTGCTGGGCGCGGCCGCCCGCCGCCGCCGCGGCTGATCGCGCGCGCCGCGGCACCATGAACAAGGCCGCGCACTGCGCGGCCTTCGTCGTTTCAGCGTGCCGTTGCGCCGGCTACTGGAACGCCACCTCGGCAAAACTGCGCAGCTTGCGGCTGTGCAGCTGATCCAGCCGCTGGCGGCGCAGGATCTCGATGGCGCGCATGCCGATGCGCAGGTGCTGATCCACCCGCTCGCGGTAGAAGGCGTTGGCCATGCCGGGCAGCTTGATCTCGCCGTGCAGCGGCTTGTCGCTGACGCACAGC
>CAYPDO010000974.1:0-1744 GCA_964409495.1 uncultured Bordetella sp. | reverse complement strand
GTGCTGGCGCTGCTGCTGCTGGCCGTCTTCGGCCCCTGGCTGACGACGGCCGACCCGTACCAGAGCGCGATGCTCAAGCGTCTGCAACCGATTGGCAGCGAAGGCTACCCGCTGGGCAGCGACGAGCTCGGCCGCGACCTGCTCAGCCGCCTGATCGTGGGCACGCGGCTGAGCCTGTTCATGGGCCTCACGCCGGTGCTGATGGCCTTCGTCATCGGCTCGGGGCTGGGCATCCTGGCCGGCTATGCGGGCGGCTGGGTCAACAGTGCCATCATGCGCACCATCGACGTGTTCTACGCCTTCCCGTCGGTGCTGCTGGCCATTGCGCTGAGCGGTGCACTGGGTGCGGGCATCGTCAACTCGCTGATCTCGCTGACCATCGTGTTCGTGCCGCAGATCGCGCGCGTGGCCGAGGCCGTGACCGCTCAGGCCAAGGGACGCGACTACGTCGAGGCCGCGCGTGCCTCAGGCGCATCGGCCTTCACCATCGTGCGCGTGCATGTGCTGGGCAATGTGCTGGGGCCGATCTTCGTCTACAGCACCAGCCTGATCGCGGTGAGCCTGATCCTGGCCTCGGGCCTGTCGTTTCTGGGCCTGGGCGTCAAGCCGCCCGAGCCTGAGTGGGGCCTGATGCTCAACACCCTGCGCACCGCCATCTACACCCAGCCGGCCGTGGCCGCGCTGCCCGGCGCGATGATCTTCATCACCTCGATCGCCTTCAACCTGCTGTCGGACGGCCTGCGTTCGGCGATGGACAACAAGCGATGAGCGCTGCCCCGTACACCGACATCGGCGGCCCGGCCCAGCCGCTGCTCACCATCCGCGGCCTGAGCAAGCACTTCGGCCTGAAGAAAGGCCTGCTCGGCGGCCTGCTGCAACCGGCGGGGCGCGTGGTGCGCGCCGTCGATGGCGTGGATTTCGCCGTGATGAAGGGCGAGACCCTGGGCGTGGTGGGCGAGTCGGGCTGCGGCAAGAGCACCACCGCGCGGCTGATGATGCAGCTGATCGCGCCCACCACCGGCGAGGTGGTGTTCGATGGCCGCGTGGTCGGCACGCGTGATCTGCCGCTGAAGGCGTTCCGCCGCCAGGTGCAGATGGTGTTCCAGGACAGCTACGCCTCGCTGAACCCGCGGCTGACGATCGAAGACTCCATCGCCTTCGGGCCCATGGTGCACGGCGTGCCGCGGCTTGAGGCGGTGGCCCGCGCGCACGATCTGCTGGCCCGCGTGGGCCTGGCGCCGGGCCGTTTTGCCGGCCGCTGGCCGCATGAGCTCTCGGGCGGCCAGCGCCAGCGCGTGAACATCGCGCGCGCGCTGGCACTGCAGCCGCGCCTGGTGATCCTGGACGAGGCCGTGTCGGCGTTGGACAAGAGCGTCGAGGCCCAGGTGCTGAACCTGCTGATGGACCTGAAGGCCGATTTCGGTCTGACCTATGTGTTCATCAGCCATGACCTGCAGGTGGTGCGCCACATCAGCGACCGCGTGATGGTGATGTACCTGGGCCGTGTGGCCGAGCTGGGCCCCACCGAGGCGCTGTACGAGGCGCCCTTGCACCCGTACACCAAAGCGCTGTTGTCCAGCATGCCGGCGCTGGATCCCGACCACCGCACCGAGGCGCCGCCGCTGGCCGGCGACCCGCCCAACCCCATCTCGCCGCCCAGCGGCTGCCGCTTCCATCCGCGCTGCGCGATGGCCGCGCCGGTGTGCAGCCAGCGCGTGCCGCGGCCGGTGGCGCCGGGCGATAC
>CAYPDO010000973.1:0-1745 GCA_964409495.1 uncultured Bordetella sp. | reverse complement strand
CAGCAGCGAGTGCCCGCCCAGCTCGAAGAAGTTGTCGTGCCGGCCGACACGCTCGACGCCCAGCAGCTCGGCCCACAGGTCGGCCAGCGCCTGCTCCACCTCGCCCTGCGGTGCCTCGTAGCCCCGGCCGGTGGTCTCGCCCTCGGGCGCCGGCAGCGCCGCGCGGTCGAGCTTGCCGTTGGGCGTGAGCGGCATGCGCTCCAGCGCCACAAAGGCCGACGGCAGCATGTAGCCCGGCAGGTCGGCCAGCGCCTGCTCGCGCAGCGCCTGCGGCGTGGCCTCGCCCACGTAGTACGCCACCAGGGTCTTGCCCTCGGCCGTGCCATCGGCGGCGGCCCGTGCGATGACCACCACCTCCTGCACCCCGGGCACGCGGCCCAGCGCGCCTTCCACCTCGCCCAGCTCGATGCGGAAGCCCCGCACCTTCACCTGGAAGTCGTTGCGCCCGATGAACTCCACCTCGCCGTTGGGCAGCCAGCGCGCCAGGTCGCCGGTCTTGTACATGCGCGCGCCGGGGCGGGCGCTGAACGGATCGGCCACGAAGCGCTCGTCGGTCATGGCCTGCAGGTTCAGGTAGCCCCGGGCCACGCCCACGCCACCGATGTACATCTCACCGGCCACGCCGATGGGCACCGGCTGGCGCTGCGCGTCCAGGATGTAGATCTGCGTGTTGGCAAACGGCCGGCCGATGCTCACCCGGCTGCCCGCCTCCTGCGGCTGCACATAGGCCGCGCTGCACGAGACGGTGATCTCGGTGGGCCCGTAGGTGTTGATCAGCTGGGTGTGCGCCGGCTTGATCGCCGCCCACTGCGCCACCTTGTGCGCCGACAGCGCATCGCCGGTGACGTTGATCAGCCGCACGCCGGCCAGCTGGGCTTGCGCGCGCTCGGGCTGCTGCGCCCACTCGCCCACCAGCGTGTGCCAGTGCGCGGCGGTCAGGTGCACCATGGTCGGCGCCACCGCCAGGCCCTGGCCCACGCCGAAGAGCTCGCGGCTGGGCGCCAGCGTGGCACCCGACAGCAGCGCCGGCAGCGTCTCTTCCAGCGAGAGGTCGAAGTTCAGCGAGTTCTGCTGCAGCACCACCTCGCCGGTGCCCAGGCCGAACCAGCCGATGGCGTCGAGCGTGTAGTTCACCACGCCGCGGTGTTCCACCATCACGCCCTTGGGCTTGCCGGTGGAGCCGGAGGTGTAGATCACATAGGCCAGGTGCTCGGGCGTCAGGCCCAGGGCCTGCACCGGCAGGTTGGCCGCATCCAGCGCGGTCCAGACCGGCGCGTCGAGGTCGATCACCGGGGTGGCGCGGGCGGCGGCCGAGCCCAGCGAATCCAGCAGGCCGCGCACCTGGGACAAGGCGGCGCCGTGGCTGAGCACCACCACCGGCTGGCTGTCGGCCAGCATGTGGGCGATGCGCTGCGGCGGGTACGACGGATCGAGCGGCACATAGGCGCCACCGGCCTTGAGCACGGCCAGCAGGCCCTGCACCATCAGCGGGCCACGCTCCACGCACAGGGCCACGCGGCTGTCGGGGCCCACGCCCAGGGCCAGCAGGTGGCGGGCCAGCTGGTTGGCGCTGCGGTTGAGCGTGTCGTAGCTGAGCGACCGGCCCTCGAACACCACGGCCGGCGCATCCGGTTGACGGGCCACCTGCTGCTCGAACAGCTCGTGCACGCACAGCTGCAGCGGCAGCTCGCGCGCGGTCTGGTTCCAGCCGTAGAGCACCTGCGCGCGTTCGTCGGCGGGCAGCA
>CAYPDO010000972.1:0-1748 GCA_964409495.1 uncultured Bordetella sp. | reverse complement strand
CTTAAGCGCCTGGCTTTGGGCCAGGCCGGCCCGCGCCGCCGGGGCCAGGGTGTGGGCGGTGGGCCCTGACCTGCCGCTGCAGACCGTGGGCGAAGCCCTGCGCCAGGCACGCGATGGCGACACCATCACCGTGGCGCCAGGCACCTACCGCGGCGACGTGGCGGTGATCACCCAGCGTGCGCTGGCCATCGTGGGCCTGGGCGAGCGCCCGCTGATGCTGGCCGATGGGCGCCATGCCGAGGGCAAGGCGATCTGGGTGATGCGCGGCGGCGAGGTGCGCATCGAGAACATCGCCTTCCACGGCGCGCGCGTGCCCGATGGCAACGGCGCCGGCATCCGCTTCGAGCACGGCCGGCTCACGCTGCGCCGCTGCCGGTTCACCGACAACCAGATGGGCCTGCTGACCGGCAACGACGGCGCCGCCGAACTGCTGATCGAGGACTGCGAGTTCCGCGACGCGCCGCACCAGACCCAGGCCCAGGGCCTGCCGCACCTGCTGTACGTGGGCCGCATCGCGCGGGCCAGCATCCGCGGCAGCCGTTTCAGCCATGGCTTCGAGGGGCATCTGATCAAGAGCCGCGCGGCCCAGACGCTGATCGAGCACAACCACATCGACGACGGCGACAGCGGCCAGGCCTCGTACGAGATCGACCTGCCCAATGGCGGCCTGGCACGGGTGGCGCACAACCTGATCGGCCAGGCCGCGGCCACGCGCAACCCGGTGATGCTGAGCTTTGGCGCCGAAGGCCAGGCCTGGCCGCGCAGCGCGCTGACGCTGCTGGACAACCGCTTCGTCAACCGTGCCGGGCCGGCCCGCGGCGTGCCGGTGCGGGTGTGGTCCGAGCGCCTGCCCGCGGGCAGCCCCGTGGTCAGCCATGGCAACCGCTGGCTCGGCGGCGGCACGCCGGCGCTGGGCCCTGCGGCCGACAGCCAGGGCGACGCGCCCGGCCCGCTGCCGGCGGATCGCCGCAATTGACGCCCGGAAGAAACTGCCGCATCATCGCGCATGTAACCAAGTTACATCCACCGCGCGTCTCCAGCCTCAGCGAGCCTTTTCCATGTCCTTCGACCTCGTGTTCTTCGGCGGCACCGGCGACCTCACCTGGCGCAAGCTGATGCCGGCGCTGTTCCAGGCCTTCCGCCACGGCAAGCTGCCGCCGGGCGGGCGCATCCTGGCCGTGGCGCGCGACGAGCGCAGCGATGACGAATACCGTGCCTTCATCAAGGAGCGTTTTGTCGAGGTGGACAGCGCCAAGCGCCCCAGCGACGAGGAGTTCGCGCGTTTTGCCGAGCTGCTGCACTACCGGCGCATGGATCTCTCCAAGCCCGAGCACTATGCCGGCCTGAAGCAGTGGATCGACGCGCGCGGCGCCGACACCGCGGTGCTGTACCTGGCCACCAGCCCCTACCTGTTTCCGGTGATCTGCGAGCAGCTGGGCGCCGCCGGCCTGAACGGCCCGAACGTGCGCGTGGTGCTTGAAAAGCCGCTGGGCCACGACCTGCAGAGCGCGCAGCAGATCAACCGCGTGGTGCGCGCGGTGTTCGCCGAGCAGCAGGCCTTCCGCATCGACCATTACCTGGGCAAGCCCGCAGTGCAGAACCTGATGGCGCTGCGCTTCGGCAATGCGCTGTTCGAGCCGCTGTGGCGCCGCGAGAGCATCGCCAACATCCAGATCACGCTGGCCGAGAGCCTGGGGCGGATTTGTCGGCCAGGAAGAACGGCTGCAGGACGCGGCCATACGCGAACT
>CAYPDO010000971.1:0-1769 GCA_964409495.1 uncultured Bordetella sp. | reverse complement strand
CGCTGATCGAGAACATGCAGCGCGAAGACCTGAACCCGCTCGAGGAGGCGCAGGGCTTGAAGCGCCTGGTGGATGAATTCGGCCTCACGCACGAGCAGGCTGCGCAGTCGGTGGGCCGCTCGCGCAGCGCCGCCAGCAACCTGCTGCGCCTTCTGAACCTGGCCGCGCCGGTGCAGCAGATGCTGATGGCCGGCGATCTGGACATGGGCCACGCCCGCGCGTTGCTGCCGCTGGACGCCGCACAGCAGATCCTCAGCGCCAACGAGATCACCGCCAAGAAGCTCAGCGTGCGCGATGCCGAGAAGCTGGTGGCCAAGGCCCAGGGCGAGGGCGGCCTGTCGGGCCGGCAGACGCCCTTGCTGCGCGTCAAGAAGGACAAGCCGCGCGACGTGGTGCGCCTGGAAGAGCAGCTGGCCGACGCGCTGACCGCGCAGGTGGAGATCCGCATCCACCGCCAGACCAAGCGCGGCCTGCAGGGCGAGGTGGCGATCAGCTTCGGCTCGCTGGACGAGCTGAACGGCCTGCTCGACAAGCTGGGCGCCAACGCCACCGAGCGCTGAGCGCGCCGCCCGCGCTGCGCCGCGCCAGCCCGCCACTTGCCTTCTACACCCGCCCGCATGCCCGCAACGGCATGCGGGCTGCCCGCTTTCGGCGCATCATGCACCGCAAGCGCCCATGCCTGTCAGCCGCCAGACAGGCTCGCGCGTTGCCTGGACAGGGCATCAGCCTGGCCCAGGCCTTGCTGAAGTTGCCCAAACGATTTGAAATGCGCATCGAAGGGGGCCCTGATCACGGCATCGCCCCCGGTCGAGATCAACGAAGCTGGAGACATCGAACTGTCATAGACCGACAGGACATGCAGACCGGAAAGCTCTGATGGCGCCCGGGCCCGTGAAGCCGGGACGTCATCAGAACTTCCCCGATACCGAGGGCACTCTGCCCGCCCTCGGCTCGCCACAGGTCCCTTCAAGGAGGTCGCATGGACGTCATCAGCAGTTTCGCCGCGCGCTACGAGCGCACCCGTGAAGAAGAGATGTCCCTCGAGGACTACCTCGCCGAGTGCAAGCGCAACCCGCTGGCCTTTGCCACCGCCGCCGAGCGCATGCTGCGCGCCATCGGCGAGCCGCAGATGGTGGACACGCGCAACGATCCGCGCCTGTCACGGCTGTTCGCCAACAAGCTGATCAAGATCTACCCGGCCTTTGCCGAGTTCTATGGCATGGAAGACGCCATCGAACAGGTGGTGTCCTACTTCCGCCACGCCGCCCAGGGCCTGGAGGAAAAGAAGCAGATCCTCTACCTGCTGGGCCCGGTGGGCGGCGGCAAGAGCTCGATCGCCGAGCGCCTGAAGGCGCTGATGCAGGAGGTGCCGTTCTACGCGATCAAGGATTCGCCGGTGAACGAGTCGCCGCTGGGCCTGTTCGATCCGGCCGAGGACGGCCCGATCCTGGAGCAGGAGTTCGGCATCCCGCGTCGCTATCTGCAACGCATCATGAGCCCCTGGGCCGTGAAGCGGCTGGAAGAGTTCGGCGGCGACATCCGCAAGTTCCGCGTCGTCAAGCGCTACCCCAGCATCCTCAAGCAGGTGGGCATCGCCAAGACCGAGCCGGGCGATGAGAACAACCAGGACATCTCCAGCCTGGTGGGCAAGGTCGACATCCGCAAGCTCGAGACCTTTGCGCAGGACGACCCCGATGCCTACAGCTACTCGGGTGGCCTGTGCCTGGCCAACCAGGGCCTGCTGGAGTTCGTGGAGATGTTCAAGGCGC
>CAYPDO010000970.1:0-1770 GCA_964409495.1 uncultured Bordetella sp. | reverse complement strand
CTGAGCCCGGACACAAGGCGTCCTGAGGACGGCTTGTGCCTGGCGAAGCGGTCAGTCTTGCAGGGCTGACCGTGGGGAAGGCCGGCTTGGGCTCGGCCCGCGTGCCGCTAAAGTGCGGCCATGCCTGCGCCGCGCATCCCGCCCATTGCCAACCTGCAGGCCTTCGAGGCGGTGGCGCGGCTGCGCAGCGTGAGCGGCGCGGCCGACGAGCTGGCGGTCACGCCCAGCGCCGTGAGCCACCGCATCCGCCAGCTCGAATCCCAGCTCGGCCGGCGCCTGTTCAGCCGTGCCGACTTCACGCCCAGCGCCGAGGGCGCGGCCTACCTGGCCCAGGTGCGCGTGGGCCTGCAGGCCCTGGCCCAGCTGCCGGGGCTGGACGCGCCGGCCCAGCCCGCGGCGCGGCTGCGCCTGGCGGTCACGCCCACCTTTTCGCGCCAGATCCTGCTGCCGCGGCTGGCCGGCTTCCGCCACGCCTACCCCGAGGTGGACCTGGTGATGCAGGTGGCCATCCCGCTGTCTGACCTGAAGGCCGAGGAGGCCGATCTGGAGATCCGCTACGGCAGCGGGCCCTACAGCGGCGTGGAGCAGGTGCGCCTGCTCAGCGACCGGGTCACGCCGGTGTGCAGCCCCGCCTACGAGGCCGAGGCCGGGCCCTTCAGCGGCCATTTCGAGACCGCCGGCGACGTGGCCCGCGCGCGCCTGATCCGCAGCCCGCTGGTGCCCTGGGGCCACTGGTTCCAGGCCTGCGGCCTGGTGCTGCCCGAGCCCCGCGAGGGCGCGCAGTTCAACGACGTGGGCCTGATGCTCGATGCCGCGGCCGCCGGCTTCGGCGTGGCGCTGACGCGGCTGAAGCTGGCCGCCGACTGGCTGGACAGCGGCCGGCTGCTGCGGCTGTCGCCGCGCGCCGTGGCCTCGCCGCTGCACCACTGGCTGTGCTGGAAGCCGGGCGCGCTGGCGCGCTGGGAATGCCAGGCCTTTGTCGACTGGCTGACGCGCGCGCTGCCGGCTGACTGAACAGCAGCTGAACAGCTGAAAAGGCCTCAGCCTCGCGGGGGCCAGTTTTCACGCCGCGCACCGGCGCGCGCGCGCACCATCCCGCCCGGCGGCGGTGGCACCATGGCCGGCCAGACCGCCGCGCCGGCACGCGCCCCAGTGCTTTGCGCCCAGGCGACGCGCCCGGCCGCGATCCATGCGTACAGTTGCGCCCACCGACCGGCCGCGCCCACCCGAGCCCAGGAGACCCCGATGAACGCCCCGACGCCGGCCACGGCCCTGACGGCCGCCCCTGCCGCTGCTGACAGCACCGACCGTGCCGCCCGCCAGCGCGAGGTGGTGGCCGCGCTGGCCGCCCACCTGCCCGCCCACGCCCTGCTGTGGCAGAGCGAGGACACCGTGCCCTACGAGTGCGACGGCCTCACCGCCTACCGCGAGCGCCCGCTGGTGGTGGCCCTGCCCGAGACCGAAGACCAGGTGGCCGCGGCGCTGAAGGCCTGCCACGCATTGCAGGTGCCGGTGGTGGCGCGTGGCGCCGGCACCGGCCTGTCGGGCGGCGCCATGCCCCACGCGCTGGGTGTTACGCTGGCACTCGCCAAGTTCAACAAGATCCTGAAGCTCGATCCGGTCAGCCGCACGGCCGTGGTGCAGTGCGGCGTGCGCAACCTGGCGATCAGCGAGGCGGCGGCGCGCTACGGGCTGTACTACGCGCCCGACCCCAGCAGCCAGATCGCCTGCACCATCGGCGGCAACGTGGCCGAGAACTCGGGCGGCGTG
>CAYPDO010000969.1:0-1780 GCA_964409495.1 uncultured Bordetella sp. | reverse complement strand
GCTCTGGCGCACGGTGCCGGTGAGCTGCTCGATCGAGCTGGCGGTCTGCTGCAGGCTGCTGGCCGTCTGCTCGGTGCGCTGGCTCAGGTCCTGGTTGCCGGCAGCGATCTCGGCGCTGGCGGTGCGGATCGAATCGCTGGCATGGCGCACCTGCACGATGGTGCCTGACAGCGACGAGGCCATGCGGCCCAGCGCGGTCATCAGCTCGCCGAACTCGTCGTTGCGGTGCACCGCGCGCTGGGCCGTGAGGTCGCCGCCGGCAATGCGGTCGGCCAGGGCCACCGCCTCGCGCACCGGGTTGCGGATGCTGCCGATCAGCGCCAGCGTGCCGGCGATCATGCCGGCAATGATCAGGGCCACGGCGGTGGCGGCCACGATCACGGTCTGGCGCCGGTCGTCGGCCACGCGCTGGCGCACGCCCTTGGCCGCGTCCTCCTGCATCTTGACGAAATCACGCAGCCCCTGCAGGTAGACGCCTGCGGCACTGCTGAAGGCACCGGTGGCCTCGGCACGCGCCGCATCGATCTTGCCGTCCTTGCGCAGCGCCACGACGCGGCCGTTGGCGTCCAGCACGGCCTGGCGCAGCTGGCCGATCTTGTCGATCTGCGCGCGCTCGGCCGCGGACAGCGGCAGGGCCTTGAGCTGCTTTTGCAGCTCGGTGATCTGGGCGATGGCCTTGTCGTTGGTGTCCTTGAAGGCCAGGGCCACGGCATCGTCGGCGGTGATGCTGCTGGCGATGGCGCGGTTCACGGCGCCATCGGTCAGCGCCGACCAGTTCTGGGCGATGCGGATCTTGTTGTCCACCTCGGTCAGGGCCCGGTCGGCCTCGGCCTGCGAACTGGCCGAGCGAAGGGCGGCAAAGCCGATCAGCGCCAGCAGGGCGGCGATGAACAGTCCGACCACCAGCCACAGCTTGGCGGCAATGCGCAGGTTCTGGAGATTCATGGCGTACGGTCTCTTGGAACAGGCCGCCCCGCTGCGGGGGCGGGCCTTGGGTCAGGTGGTCCTTGGGGCGGCTGGTGCGCCTTCAGTGGCGGGTGCGGCGCACCAGCGAGCCGATGTCCAGGATCAGGGCCACGCGGCCGTCACCCATGATGGTGGCGCCCGACACATCGGGCACCTTGCGGTAGTTGGCCTCGAGGTTCTTCACCACCACCTGCTGCTGGCCGAGCAACTCGTCGACGAGCAGCGCCACGCGCGTGCCCTCGCTCTCGACCACCACCATGATGTTGCTGACATGCTCGAAGTCGAAGCGCGGCACCTCGAACACCTTTTCCAGGTCGATCACCGGCATGTACTCGCCACGCACTTCCACCACGCGGCCGGTGGTGCCGATGGTCTTGACCATGTTGTCCTGCACCTGGAACGACTCGACCACCGAGCCCAGCGGCAGGATGTAGCACTCCTCGCCCACGCCCACGCTCATGCCGTCCATGATGGCCAGCGTGAGCGGCAGGCGCACCTTGACGCTCATGCCGTAGCCCTCGGCGGAATCGATGTCCACCGAGCCGCCCAGCGCCATGATGTTCTTCTTGACGACGTCCATGCCGACGCCGCGGCCCGACACGTCGGTCACCACCTCGGCGGTGGAGAAGCCGGGCGCGAAGATCAGGTTCCACACCTCGTTGTCGCTCATCGAGTCGGGCGCGTCGATGCCTTTCTCGCGCGCCTTGCTGATCAGCTTCTCGCGGTTCAGGCCCTTGCCGTCGTCGCGCACCTCGATGACGATGGAACCGCCCTGGTGGCTGGCGACGAGCGTGATGGTGCCGTGCTCGGGCTT
>CAYPDO010000968.1:0-1783 GCA_964409495.1 uncultured Bordetella sp. | reverse complement strand
GAGCAGCTGTGCGCAAACTGATCGCCGCGATGAAGCTGTCGGTCGATGGCCGAAGTGAAGGCCCCGAGGGCTATGCCGACTGGGTGGAGGCTTGGTCCGAGGATTACGGGCTCATGGAGCGCATCGACGCCTGCCTCTTGGGTGGGCGCATGTACCCGGGCTACGAGCAGTACTGGACGGCGATCCAGCAGGCGCCGGATGTGCCCTTGCCGATGACCGGCAAGCTAGCCCATCCGGCCGAGTTGACCTGGGGCGCCTTCGCGAAGCAGACGCCGCACTACGTGCTGTCCTCGACACTGCCATCCGTGGCCTGGACGCACACGCGCCTGCTGCGCCACGTGAACGACGTGCGTGCGCTCAAGACCCAGTCCGGCAAGGACATCTACCTCATGGGCGGCGCGATGCTGACCGGCAGCCTGCTCGACGAGGGCCTGGTGGACGAAGTGCACTTCATCGTCTCGCCCCTGCTGGTCGGTGCGGCCAAGGGCCCTTTCGATGCCGTGAAGCGCAGGACGTCGCTTACCTTGTTGCATCAGAATCCACTGAGCGGAGGCCGGATCCATGTGGCTTACCAAGTGGGCTAGCTAGGCAGCACGCATGCCAACGACCCGACGCAACTTCACTGCCCTAGCGTTCGCCGCTGCGGCAGCACCCGGCGTTCGCGCACAATCGTCGCTGCCTACATCGGCTGGAGCCAGGATGAGCATCGTTGCCAAAGGGACGTTCACCGTCAACCTGTCACCCATGCCCTTCGAAGGGCAGCCCGACGGCTCCAAGCTGGCGCGCATGTCCATCGACAAGCGAATCGAAGGTGATCTGATCGCCACCACCCAGGGCCAGATGCTGAGTGCATTGACCGATACGCGAGGTTCAGCCGGCTACGTTGCGATGGAGCGTGTCGACGGCACGCTCCATGGCAAGGCAGGTTCCTTTGTTCTGCAGCACACGGGCACCATGAACCGAGGAGCTCAGGCGCTTTCCGTCACGGTAGTTCCGGACTCGGCCACCGGCGAGCTGGCAGGCCTGTCAGGCAACTTCAGGATCATCATCAGCGAAGGCAAGCACAGCTACGAGTTCACCTACGCTCTGCCGTAGGCCGCGCTGTCTGGCTGGGCGGTCGACCGAAGCGTCGGCTACACCGATCCCTGGCTCGCAATCGTCCAGAGCAGGGCGCTCATGGACGCTGCGCTGGCTCTGGCATGGTTCCAGAGGGTCCAGGGGACACGGTAGTCACGCCACGCGCCAGGCAGGTCGTGATGGGCCCCGTGCAACCGGGCCAGCCCCGCGTTCATCGGCACGTTGAAGCCCGCCGTGACGCCGAAGACGCCCAGCCCGTACACGACTGCCGCGGCAACGGACCAGGCGGTTGATTGGGGGCCGAGCATCCAGATGCCGGCGGCTGCGACGGCCAGACCGAGCACGGCGGTGCCCATGAACACGCCGAGGAACCACGCGTTCAGCACGCGCACGTTGATGCGCTGCATGGTCGCGATGGCCTCTGCCGCGGGCCGGTCGTCCAGCGCCGTCATCACGAACGCGGAGAAGGCGAAGAACACCCCTGCCATGAGGCCGGAGCCCAGAGCCAGGGCTGGGGGCAAGGCCACATGAATGGCCCACTCCAGCGCGTGCTGCGTGCTGTGCATCGTTCGCCCCCGGCCTTCACGCCCGGCTCATGTCGCCATGGCGGGCAAGACAAGCCCCTGCGCGAAGTCGGCGAAACGGGTGGATGTCGTGTTGCCGTGCGATCGTCCCTGGCGGCTTCGGATGCGTCCGTCTTCGATGG
>CAYPDO010000967.1:0-1785 GCA_964409495.1 uncultured Bordetella sp. | reverse complement strand
ACAACCTGGCGCTGGCCGATGCGCTGGCGGCGCTGGCCCAGGCCCATGGCCTGAGCGCGGCCCAGCTGGCCCTGGCCTGGCTGCTGGCGCAGGGCGAGGACATCGTGCCGATTCCCGGCACGCGGCGCATTGCGCGGCTGGACGAGAACGCCGGCGCGGCGCTGCGGCCGCTGGGCGCTGCGCTGCGCACGGCGCTCGAGGCCCTGCTGGCCGGGCACGCGGTGGCCGGCGCACGCTACCCGGCGCCGGCGATGGCCAACCTGGGCCTGTGACGCCGTCTCAGTCCAGGCCCAGGAAGCAGTGGATGCGCTGCAGTTCGTCGTCCAGCGCGCGCCGGTAGGCCGCCTCGCGCGGCGCCTTGCCGGCCACGTAGCCCAGCGCGGGCTGCAGGCGGCCTTGCGCCACCGCCAGGTTGCCCCAGCCGATGACCTGGTCGCGCCACAGCAAGGGCAGCGCGTAGTAGCCGCGCACCCGCCGCGGGGCTGGCGTGTAGGCCTCGAAGCGGTAGGCCCAGTGCCACAGCAGCTCGAAGCGGTGGCGGTCCCACACGATGGGGTCGAACGGCGCCAGCAAGCGCACCGTGTCGGCCGTGGCGCTGCGCGCGTGGCGGGCGCTGCGCGGGTTCTCGCCTGCCGGCCACAGCCAGTCCACGCCGTCCACGCGCGCCATCGGCAGCCGGGCCTTGGCGCGGGCCAGCGCGGCGGCGCGCCCGCCCGCCCACTGCGGGGCGCCGCCGCGCAGGTGGCTGATCAGTCCGCTCAGCGAGCGCATCGGCAGTGGCGCGTACTTGGCCAGGATCACGTCCACCAACGCGTCCATCGCGGCAGCGGTGTCGAGCGCCGGCGGGTGGGCCTCGCGCTCGGCATACAGGCGCACACCGCCCTCGCGCCGGGCAATGCGCAGCAGGCCGCGGTAGTGCATGCCATCCAGCAGCTGGGTGCTGGCATTGCTGCTGCCGCCGAACCAGTTCTTCGTCTTGCCGTGGGCGAACTGCGCATCCACCTCGCGCGGGTGCACCACGCCGCGCTGGCGCACGAAGGCCAGCACCTCATGCGCCTGCGCCCAGCGCGCCTTGGGCCACACGGTGCGGGGCGTGCGCGGGTGCATCAGCGCCGCGGTGGCGCGCGGCAGGAAGCCGTAGTTGACGAAGAAGTCTTCCTCGATGGCCAGCCGCGGGTAGCGTGCCTCCAGATCGCCTGCCCGATAGCCCTGCACGCGGTGGCGCAGCGTGAGGTCTTGCGCGCGCGCCGGCGCGCGGATCGGGTCGGCCTGCACAAAGCCCAGGCGGGCGATGGCGCGGGGCAGGGTGGTGGGGCTGAACAGCGTGCGCGCCACGGCATGGTGGCGCAGGTGGTCCAGCGTGATCGTGGCGGCAACGGGCATGGCGGCAAGCGTAACCGGCCGGCGCGGGCGGGCGGCGACAATGCCGCTTCCATCCCACCTCTTGTGCGCTGCGCCATGACCACGAAGCCGATCGGAACCCCGCTGTCTCCCAACGCCACCCGCGTGATGCTGCTGGGCAGCGGCGAGCTGGGCAAGGAGGTGCTGATCGCGCTGCAGCGCCTGGGCGTGGAAACTCTTGCGGTCGACCGCTACGCGCACGCGCCCGGCCAGCAGGTGGCCCACCATGCGCGCACCATCACGATGAGCGATCCGGCCCAGCTGCGCGCGCTGATCGAAGCCGAGAAGCCCGACCTGGTGGTGCCCGAGATCGAGGCCATCGCCACGCCCGAGCTGCAGGCGCTGGAGGCCGCGGGCGTGGTGCGCGTGATCCCCACCGCCCGT
>CAYPDO010000966.1:0-1788 GCA_964409495.1 uncultured Bordetella sp. | reverse complement strand
GTGCGGGTGATCGCCGCCACGCACCAGAACCTGGAGCAGCGGGTGCGCGAAGGCGCGTTCCGCGAGGACCTGTTCCATCGCCTGAACGTCATCCGCCTGCGCCTGCCGCCGCTGCGCGAGCGCCGGGAAGACATCGCCGGCCTGACGCGCTTCTTCCTGGCCAAGAGCGCCAAGGAGCTCGGCGTCGAGGCCAAGCGCATCACCGAGACCGCGCTCGAGCGCCTGATGGCCTTCGACTTTCCGGGCAATGTGCGCCAGCTGGAGAACGTGTGCCACTGGCTCACGGTGATGGCGCCAGCCCAGGTGATCGAGCCCAAGGACCTGCCGCCCGAGTTGCTGAGCGAGGCGCCGCTGCTGGCCGGTGGCACTGCGGCGCCGGTCATGGCCAATGGCACGGCCGCCGAGCATGCCGCCGCGCCGCTGGCCGCCTGGGCGCCCGCCGCGCCGGTGTCGGCTGCTGCGGCGCTGCCAGCGGCCGAGCAGGGGGCTGCCGTGGCCTTGGCAGCGGCCGGGCAGGGCTGGCTGCTCGATCTGCAGCGCGAGGCGCGCCGCCTGCTCGAATCAGGCGACCCGCAGGTGTGGGACACGCTGACCCGTCAGTTCGAAGGCCAGCTGATCCACACCGCGCTGGAGATCACCCGCGGCCGCCGCATCGAGGCGGCGCACAAGCTGGGCATCGGGCGCAACACCATCACGCGCAAGATCCAGGAGCTGGGCCTGGACGATTGAGGCACCGGGCGCGCCGGCGCGTCAATGCCGGCGCCTCAGTGCCGGCGCGTCAGGCCCAGCGTGCGCTCGGCCTCGTCGAAGGCATCGGCCGACACCTCTGACACTTCCATGCCTTGCGGCAGCGTGCTGCTGCCCAGATGGCTGGACGGTGCAAAGCCGCGCGGCGCAGTAGCCGGCAGGGCGCGCCGCGGCGGCGGATCGCTGGCCGTGCGCGTGGTCTCGCTGCCCGGGGGCGGCGCGCTGCGCAGCGCGATCGCCTCGATCAGGCGCAGGCGCAGCACGCGCAGGTTGGCGGCTTCGAGCGGTGCGTCGTCGTCGCCCTGCAGCAAGGTGAGCTGGGTGAGCCCGCGGTGCAGTACCGGCACCGGCAGCTTGTGCAGCGCGCGTGAGCCATGGCGGCCGAGCGCGCGTTCGATGGCCGCCAGATGCGGCAGCACCTGGCGCATGGCCGGACGGCTGTCCATGCGCTGGTGCAGGGTGCGGTAGGCCTCGCGCAGGGCCTGGCCGCGGCTGGGCGGGGGCTGGGTGGTGAGTTCACCGCTGGCGCGCGGGCTGTCTTCGTCGGCCGATTCGGCACGCGGCCACGACGGGATGTGCCGCCAAACCTGCAACTGCTGCCACAGGCTGCTGCCCGTGGCGGCACGCGGCTTGCCCGCATGCCGCGTGAATCTGGACTGTCCCACCTGGAAACCCTCACTCGGCTGACTGGCGGCTTGTGTGCTGACCGGCCGCTGCACTTCGACTGCTTGACAGCCCTCTCACCCGCACGCGGTGCTCACCGAGCTGCCCACGCCGCGTATCCTGGCCGCCAGGGCGATGGTGCCACAGTCGGGGCCTACCGGCCAAGACTTCACATGGCCAGTTCCAGCATCACCGGGGCGTGGTCGCTGGGCCGTTCGTTGCGTCGCGGCTGCTTGTCGATGCTGCAGGCGCGCACCCGCTCGCGCAGCGCGTCGCTGACCAGGATGTGGTCGATGCGCAGGCCCTGGTTCTTGCGGAAGGCCAGGTTGCGGTAATCCCACCAGCTCCAGCTCTTGGGCGGCTGCTCGAACATGCGGA
>CAYPDO010000965.1:0-1790 GCA_964409495.1 uncultured Bordetella sp. | reverse complement strand
CCGGCACCCGGCGTACCGGGTGCCACCCGTCGGCCGGGCGCTCGGCCGGCGGCCCTGACTAGACCTTCGCCAGCAGACAGACCGCCCGCGCCTCGATGGCCCGGCCCTCGCCCACCGGGCCCAGCTTCTCGGCCGTCTTCGCCTTCACGTTGACGCAGCCGGTGTCCAAGCACAGCAGCTCGCCGATGCGGGCCGCCATGGCCGGGATGTGCGGCGCCAGCTTGGGCGCCTGGGCCACGATGGTGCTGTCCACATTGACGATCTGCCAGCCGGCGGCGCGCACACGCCTGGCGCACTCGGCCAGCAGCACGCCCGAATCAGCGCCCTTGAAGGCCGCATCGGTGTCGGGAAAGTGGCGGCCGATGTCGCCCAGCGCCGCGGCGCCGAACAGCGCGTCGGTGATGGCATGCAGCAGCGCATCGGCATCGCTGTGGCCGAGCAGGCCCTTGGTGTGCGGCACGGTGATGCCGCCCAGCACCAGCGGCCGGCCCTCGACCAGCTGGTGCACGTCCCAGCCCTCGCCCACCCTCAGATCCAGCGGGCTCACTCCACCACCTCCATGCGCTCGGCGATGCGCCACAGCACGCCGCTCGGGTCGGTGATCGCCATGTCCTTCAGGCCCCAGGGGCGCAACTGCGGCGGCTCCACGCGCACGCCGTAGCGCTCGGCCAGGCCTTCACGGGCCAGCTTGGCCCAGAAGGCGTCCAGGTCGGCCAGCGTCAGGTGCAGCACCAGGTTGCCGGCCAGGCCTTCGTCGAAGAAGTCCTGCAGCAGGAAGGCGCTGTTGCCGAAGCGGAACCCCGCCAGCTTGCCGCGGTTGAATTCGCGCACGAAGCCCAGGTCGGTGTAGAACTCCTGCGCCAGCATGAAGTCGCGCGCCGGCACCAGGGGCCGCAGCTCGGTGCCACGCCGGCCGGTGGCCAGCAGGCGCTCGGCCAGGCCGAAGTCGGGCTGGTAGGTGATCTTCAGGTTCTCCAGGTCGCCGCGCACCAGGCGCGGTGCATGGCCCAGGGCCTCGACCGCACTGCTCTCGTCGGTGATGGCCGTGCCGGCTTCCAATGCCTGGCGCAATGCCGGCTCCAGCAGGCCCAGGCGGAACATCTGCGGCGTCTGCGCGGCCCACTTGCCATCGCGCGTGACGGTGGCCGCCACGCGATCGCCCGAAGCATCGGCGGCCTTCAGCGTGTCGGCCACCGGCAGGGCCAGCAGGCCGCCCACCTCGTCGTGCCAGCAACTGGCCAGCAGGCGCTCGATCCAGGCCGGGCGCAGCAGGCAGCGCGCGGCGTCGTGCACCAGCACCCAGTCGTGCGGCTGGGCGCCACGTGCGCGCAACTCGGCCAGGCCGGCCAGCACCGTGGCGGCGCGGCTGTCGCCGCCCACGCGCGCCAGCCAGTGGCGTTCGGCGACGGCATCACGGGCAAAGCCGGGCACTTCCTCCTCGAACTGCTCGTCGTCGGGCGCCAGCACCACCAGCGTGGCGGCGATGCGGTCCACCTGGCCCAGCGCCGCCAGCGTGTGCGCCACCACCGGCAAGCCGGCCAGCGAGACATATTGCTTGGGCACGAAGGAGCCCGAGCGACTGCCGGTGCCCGCACAGGGCACCAGCGCGAAACAGCGGGGTTCTGCCCCGATCGAGAAACTGGTCATCGGCCGAATTCTAGAATTCAAGCCTTCCACGCCCCCGAGCCACGGCTCCGGGGCGTGTCGTCGTTTTCAGTGCCCGCCCCCGAATCCAGCCCGAGACCCCATGCAACTGCCCGTCATTGCCCCTGGCAAACGCTTCACGCTGC
>CAYPDO010000964.1:0-1791 GCA_964409495.1 uncultured Bordetella sp. | reverse complement strand
CCCGGTCTCGGCGCCTTCGTGATCGAGGCGATCAGCGGCCAGGATTTCGCGATCGTGCGCTCGATGGTCTTCCTCGGTGCGCTGCTGTACATCGCCAGCTACGTGCTGATCGACGTGGCCTACACCTGGGCCGACCCGCGCGTGCGCCTGTCCTGAGCGGAGCGAGAAGAATCCCATGCCGAAGTTCGTCCTGCTCTGGACCGATGCGGTCCTGTTCCTGATGCTGGCGGCGCTTGCCTGGTATGCCTGGCGGGTGCGCATCAACGCCAACCTGCGCGCCAACTGGTGGAAGGTACTGCGCGATCCGGCCGCCTTCTCGGCCGGCATCGTGATGGCGCTGTTCGCGCTGGTCACGCTGGCCGACAGCGTGCACTTCCGCCGCGCGCTGCCGCCCGCGGCCGGTGCGCCGGCCGATGCGAAGACCTTCTACGCCACCAGCACCGAAAGCCTGCTGGACGTGGCCATGTCGCGCCAGATCGGCATGCGCGAGACCGGCTACTCCGCGCCGCTGGCCTACCTCGGGCTGAACAAGGAACCGCTGGAGGTCAACGGCGAGGTGACCCGCGACTTTCCGCGCCTGAAGTTCGCCGGTGCGCACCTGAAGGACCCGGCGAAGGACTGGGCCGGCGACGTGACCGCGCGCGTGGTGGCCGGCGTGTTCGGCGGCCTGGTGGCCGCGGCGCTGATCGCCCTCGCCACGGCGGCGCTGCTGCGCCGCACGCACGGCGGGCTGGTCCAGGCGCTGCGCGACCTCGGGGCCGACCGCACCGACCTGCCGCTGCGCGCCGCGCTGCTGACCGTGACGGCGATCTGCGTGCTGGTCGGCCCGACCGTCGCGCTGATGGGCCACTACCACGTCTTCGGGACCGACCGCACCGGCAACGACGTGCTGTACCAGGCGCTGAAGAGCGTGCGCACCGCGTTCGTGATCGGCACGCTGGCCACCGTCGCGACGCTGCCTTTCGCGGTGGTGCTGGGCATCCTGGCCGGCTACTTCCGCGGCTGGGTCGACGAGGTGATCCAGTACCTCTACACCACGCTCAGCTCGGTGCCCAACGTGCTGCTGATCGCCGCCTGCGTGCTGATGGTGCAGGTGGCGCTCGACAAGCACCCCGAGTGGCTGGACACCGGCGCCGAGCGTGCCGATGTGAAGGTGTTCCTGCTGTGCGTGATCCTGGGCGTCACCGGCTGGGCCACGCTGTGCCGCCTGGTGCGGGCCGAGACCCTGAAGCTGCGCGAGCTGGAGTTCGTGCAGGCCGCCACCGCCTTCGGTGTGGCGCCGGCCCGCATCCTGTTGCGCCACATCCTGCCCAACGTGGTGCACCTGGTGCTGATCACCACGGTGCTGAACTTCAGCGACCTGATCCTCTACGAGGCCGTGCTCACCTACGTGGGCGTGGGGGTCGACCCGAGCACCAGCAGCTTCGGCGGCATGATCAACCTGGCGCGCAGCGAGATGAGCCGTGACCCGGTGGTGTGGTGGAGCTTTGCCGCCGCGTTCACCTTCATGGTGGCCCTGGTGCTGTCGGCCAACCTGTTTGCCGATGGCGTGCGTGACGCCTTCGACCCGCGCGCCCGCGCGCTGC
This sequence comes from uncultured Bordetella sp., assembly GCA_964409495.1. Lineage (GTDB taxonomy): Bacteria > Pseudomonadota > Gammaproteobacteria > Burkholderiales > Burkholderiaceae_C > Pseudaquabacterium. The sequence goes on along the minus strand of CAYPDO010000964.1, from coordinate 205 downwards.
GCCCGCGCCTGAGCCTGCGCAAGGCAACCGGAGCCTGACGCGCCATGCTGACCATCGAGAACCTGCATGTGGCCCTGGATGCCGAGACCGGCATCGTGCGCGCCATCGAGGCCTTGAGCCTCACCATGCGCCGCGGCGAGACCTTTGCGCTGGTGGGCGAGTCGGGCTGCGGCAAGAGCATCACCGCGCTGGCGCTGATGCGCCT
>CAYPDO010000963.1:0-1794 GCA_964409495.1 uncultured Bordetella sp. | reverse complement strand
TCAGCGAAGCCGCGCTCTACCGCCACTTCGCCAGCAAGGCGCAGATGTTCGAGGGCCTGATCGAGTTCATCGAGACCAGCGTGTTCACGCTCGTCAACCAGATCGCCGAGCGCGAGCCGCGCGCCGATGCGCAGGCGCGGCGCATCGTCACCGTGCTGCTGCAGTTCGGCGAGAAGAACCCCGGCATGGTGCGTGTGATGGTCGGCGATGCGCTGGTGTTCGAGCATGAGCGCCTGACCACGCGCATGAACCAGTTCTTCGACCGCGTGGAGGCCCAGCTGCGCCAGAGCCTGCGCGCCGCGGCCGATGCCGCCGGCTCCAGCACGCCCACGGTCGATGCCCAGGTGGCGGCCTCGGGCCTGGCGGCGCTGATCGTCGGGCGTCTGCAGCGTTATGCGCGCTCGGGCTTCAAGCGCAGCCCCACCGAGCACCTCGAGCCGCTGCTGGCGCGCCTCACCGCGGTCTGAGCGCATGAGCACGGCAGCCTGGCACACGCTGCCGGGCGGTGCCCGGCTGCAACTGCTGCCGCACAAGGCGGCGTTCGATCCCGATCTCGGCCTGCTGCTGGTGGCCGATGCGCACCTGGGCAAGGCGGTGTCGTTCCGGCGCCTGGGCGTGCCGGTGCCGGCCGGCACCACGCTTGCCGCGCTGGGCCGGCTGGATGCGCTGCTGGCCGCAACAGGTGCCCACGAGATCGTGTTCCTGGGCGATCTGCTGCACTCGGTGCGCGCGCTGGCCCCGGGCACGCTGGCCGCGGTGCTGGCCTGGCGCGAGCGCCATCCCGCGCTGCGGCTCACGCTGGTGCGCGGCAACCATGACGCCCATGCCGGCGATCCGCCGCCGGCGCTGCGCGTGCAGTGTGTCGATGGCCCGCTGCGGCGCGGCCCGTGGGCGCTGGTGCATGAGCCGCAGACCGTGGACAGCGCCTATGCACTGGCCGGCCATGTGCACCCCGGCGTGCTGTTGGCCGGGCGCGCGCGCCAGCAATTGCGCCTGCCCTGCTTCCACTTCGGGCCGCAATGCGGCGTGCTGCCGGCCTTTGGTGAATTCACCGGCCTGCATGTGCTGCCGCGTGGTGCTGCCGATGCGGTGTACGCCGTGGCCGAAGACCGCGTACAGGCACTGGCTACACTGCCCGCATGACCGTGTCTGCCACCACCCTGGACGCGCTGCTGCAGCGTGCCGATGCCCTGCTGGCGCGCCTGGAAGGCGTGCTGCCCCATCCGCTGACCGCGCCCGACTGGGGCGCCTCGATCGCCTTTCGCTACCGCCGCCGCGGCGCCTCGGGACTGCTGCAGCCGGTGCGCCAGGTGGCCGGCATCCGGCTGGCCGATCTGCAGGAGGTGGATGGCCAGAAGGAACGTCTGCTGCGCAACACGGCGCAGTTCGTCGCCGGCCAGCCGGCCAACAACGTGCTGCTCACCGGCGCGCGCGGCACCGGCAAGAGCAGCCTGATCAAGGCCTGTCTGAACGAGTTTGCCGCGCAGGGCCTGCGCCTGATCGAGGTCGACAAGGCCGACCTGATCGACCTGCCCGACCTGGTGGACCTGGTGGCCGGGCGGCCCGAGCGCTTCATCGTGTTCTGCGACGACCTCAGCTTCGACGAGGGCGAGCCCGGCTACAAGGCGCTCAAGAGCATCCTGGATGGCAGCGTGGCCGCGGCCAGCGACAACCTGCTGATCTACGCCACCAGCAACCGCCGCCACCTGTTGCCCGAGTACATGAAGGAGAACCTCACGTACCAGCACACCGAGGACGGCGAGGTGCATCCCGGCGAGGTGGTGGAGGAGAAGA
>CAYPDO010000962.1:0-1799 GCA_964409495.1 uncultured Bordetella sp. | reverse complement strand
GGCCGCTGCTCTTCAGGTAGGCCTCGGCGCGCTTGGCCAGCGAGCGCGGATCACGCTCGTAGGGCTTGCCGTCGCCCGGCTCGAGCACGTCGCAGGTGAGGATCAGCGTGGGTTCTTCGAAGAACGGGTCGATGTTGGCCGTGTTCGGGTCCGGCATCAGCAGCATGTCGGAGGCTTCGATGCCCTTCCAACCGGCGATCGACGAACCGTCGAAGGCATGGCCCGACGTGAACTTGTCTTCATCGAAGTGGGACACGGGCACGGAAACGTGCTGTTCCTTGCCGCGGGTGTCGGTGAAACGGAAGTCCACGAACTTGACTTCGTTTTCCTTCACCATCGACATCACGTCGGCGACGGTCTTGGCCATCAAGAATCTCCTAGCGGGGCGCTGTGCAAACGATGGGTGGGTGTGGTTGTGGCCGGCTTCTGCAAGGGTATACCCCCTGCGGCCAGGCGCACTGCAATGTAGCAGAAAGCATGCCTGAGACCGGTGCCCGGCGCCGGCTGCGCCCGGCCGGGCGCACCAATGCATGGCACGCGCCCCGGCATGGCGGCACCTTGCAATGCACCAACTTGGTGGATTCGCTTGCTGCGTTTTGGTGCGTCAGTTTCGCACCAATTCGGGGCCCAGCGTCGCCCCCAGGCCGACCAGGCCCTGGTGCAGCGCCTGGTAGGCCGCCGGCACGTCATCGGGCCGGCCCTTGACGCCCAGCTCGATGTGCCGGCCCCCCTGCGGGTGGTCGACGCTGGGCAGGCTGAACACCTTGGTACCGGGGTGGGCCGCCTCCACGGCCTCCATCAGCGGCGTCAGCGCCGCCTCCATCGCGCCCATCACGATCACCGAGCGCTCGACCTGGCGCATGCCGCCGTGCAGCGCGGCATAACGCTGGTCAAGCACCCAGGCCAGCATCGGATGGGCCATCACCGGAAAGCCGGGCACGAAGTGCACGTCGCCCACCGAGAAGCCGGCGATCTTGTTGTACGGGTTCGGGATGATCGAGGCCCCGGCCGGGAACATGCCCATGTTCAGCCGGTGCTGGTTGTCGGGGCGCTCGGGCTCGTAGGGCAGGCCCTGCTCACGCGCCACGTCGCGCATGCGTTCGCGGATCAGTTCGGCCGCTTCGGGCTGCAATTCGAGCGGCCGGCCCAGCGCTGCCGCGGCGGCCTGGCGGGTGTGGTCGTCGGGCGTGGCGCCGATGCCGCCGCAGCTGAACACGATGTCCCCCGAGGCAAAGGCCTCGCGCAGCGTGGCGGTGATGCGCGCGCGGTCGTCGCCCACGTAGCGCGCCCAGGCGAGTTGCAGGCCGCGCTCGCCGAGCAGTTCAATCACCTTGGGCAGGTGCTTGTCCTGGCGTTTGCCGGAGAGGATCTCGTCGCCGACGATGATGAGGCCGAAACTGGGCATGGGGGCTGCGATGAGGATCAGGGGGGCGGCGGCGGCAGTTGCGGCGCCGCCGGGCTGGAAGGCGACGCGGAGGATGCCAGCGCAGGCTCGGCATCGATCACCATGGGGTCATCGGCCGCATGCAGCGGCTGGCCGGCGGCCATCGGCGCAGGTTCGGCGTCGCGCACATGGCGCATCCCGGCCAGCGCGGCCAGCACATAGTGCGTGAACCACAGCGCCGAGAACGCGAACACCAGCGTGTACAGCCACACCGACAGCGCGATCACCAGCGGCGCGAAGATCAGCGTCATCGCGCCCGCCGCCCACAGCAGCGAGGGCGCAGCGCCCAGGTAGCCGGTGACCACGCCGACGCCGAGCAGCGGCATGCGGTGCTCGCGCAGGATCTGCCGGCGCT
>CAYPDO010000961.1:0-1806 GCA_964409495.1 uncultured Bordetella sp. | reverse complement strand
TGAACAACATCGTCTCCAGCGTCAAGAACGCGCTCGAGCAGACGCCGCCCGAGCTCGGCGCCGACATCGCCGAGCGCGGCATGATGCTCACCGGCGGCGGCGCGCTGCTGCGCGACCTGGATCGCCTGCTGGCCGAAGAAACCGGCCTGCCGGTGCTGGTGGCCGAAGACCCGCTGACCTGCGTGGTGCGCGGCTGCGGCATGGCGCTGGAGCGCATGGAGCGCCTGGGCTCGATCTTCACGTCCGAATAAGCCCCGGGCCTGGCCGCCGCGGCTTGCCGCACGCTGCCGTCCACGCGCCACCGCCCCCACGCCGCAGCCCACCATGTCGCTCGGCACGATCGACCGCACCCCGCCGCCCTTCTTCCGCCAGGGCCCGTCGGCACTGACCAAGCTGGTGCTGTGCTCGGCGCTGGCCATCTTCCTGATGGCAGCCGACACGCGCTTCCAGCTCACGCGGCCGCTGCGGGCCACGGTGTCCACCGCGCTGCTGCCGGTGCAGCAGGCGCTGAAGTGGCCTGTGCGCCTGGCCGACGAGGCCGGCGGCTATGTGCAGGGCCTGGATGCGGCGCGCAGCCGCGAGAACGCGGCGCGGGCGCAGCTGGCGCGGCAATCCGAGCAGGCGGCGCGGGGTACGCAGCTGGCGGCCGAGAACACCCGGCTGCGCGCGCTGCTGGAGCTGCGGCCGGCCCTGACCGTGCCCACGCTGGCGGCCGAGGTGCTGTACGAGGCGGCCGACCCCTATGCGCGCAAGCTGTTCATCGACCGCGGCGAGCGCCATGGCGTGAAGCTGGGCTCGCCGGTGATCAACGAGGCCGGCGTGCTGGGCCAGGTGACGGCGCTGTACCCGCTGTCGGCCCTGGTTACGCTGCTGACCGACCGCGACGCGGCGATCCCGGTGCTCAATGAGCGCACCCAGCAGCGCAGCGCGGCCTTCGGCGGCGCCGAGGGCGGCGGCGCACTCGAGCTGCGCTTCGTGGCCGCCAATGCCGACGTGAAGCCGGGCGATCGCCTGCTCACCAGCGGCATCGACGGCGTCTACCCGCCCGGGTTGGCGGTGGGCACGGTGACGCGGGTCGATCGCCGCGCCGATGCCGGCTTTGCGCGCATCCTGCTGCTGCCCGCCGCCGGCATCGATGGCGTGCGCCATCTGCTGGTGCTGCAGCCCACCGCGCTGCAGCTGCCGCCGCGGCCCGAGCCGGCAGCCGATGCGGCCGCGGCCGACAAGCCCGCCAAGGCCGGTGCCAGCGCCGCCAAGACCGCCAGTGCCGCCGGGAGCCGGCCATGATCATGCCGCGCGGCTCCGACCAGCTGCTGCTGCCGGCCAACCCGCTGTTCATCGGCTTTTCGCTGGTGCTGGCGGTGCTGCTGGAGATGACGCCGATCGGACGCCACCCGGCCTCGCCCGATCTGGTGGCCCTGGTGCTGGTGTTCTGGAACGTGCACCAGCCGCGCCGTGTGGGCGTGGGCTGGGCCTTCATCCTGGGCCTGGTGATGGACGTGCACGAGGGCGCCGTGCTCGGCCAGCATGCGCTGGCCTACACGCTGCTGGCGTACTTCGCGGTCAGCGCGCACCGCCGGCTGCTGTGGTTCTCGGTGCCGGCGCAGGCGCTGCAGGTGCTGCCGCTGTTCGTGGCCGCGCACGGCGTGGCCCTGGTGGCGCGCATGATCGCCGGCGGCATGTTTCCCGGCTGGGGCCTGATGCTGGCGCCGCTGGCCGAGGCCGCGCTGTGGCCGCTGGTGGTGTGGCTGCTGCTGGCACCGCAGCGCCGCGCGCCCGACCCCGACGAAAACAGACCGTTATGAG
>CAYPDO010000960.1:0-1807 GCA_964409495.1 uncultured Bordetella sp. | reverse complement strand
GCCACACCGCGATGCTGCTGGCCGCGGCCAAGCACCTGAGCCAGCACCGCAACTTCGACGGCACCGTGTACCTGGTGTTCCAGCCGGCCGAAGAAGGCGGCGGCGGCGCGCGCGAGATGATCCAGGACGGCTTGTTCGACATGTTCCCGATGGAGGCCATGTTCGGCGCGCACAACTGGCCGGGCATGGCGGTGGGCCAGTTCGCGCTGAAGGCCGGGCCCTGCTATGCGTCGAGCAACGAGTTCGAGATCGTCATCCGCGGCAAGGGCGCGCATGGCGCGATGCCGCACCTGGGCATCGACCCGGTGCCCGCGGCCTGCGCCATGGTGCAGGGCTTCCAGACCATCATCAGCCGCAACAAGCGGCCGATCGACACCGGCGTGATCTCGGTGACCATGATCCACACCGGCGAGGCCACCAACGTCATCCCCGAGGCCTGCACCATCGAGGGCACGGTGCGCACCTTCACCAACGAGGTGCTCGACCTGATCGAGCAGCGCATGCAGGCCATGGCCGAGGCCACCGCGCTGGCCTATGGCTGCAGCGCCGAGTTCCGCTTCAAGCGCAACTACCCGCCCACCATCAACCACGAGGCCGAGACCGCCTTTGCGCGCCGCGTGCTGGCAGACGTGGTGGGCGCCGACAACGTGCAGGAGTTCGAGCCCACGATGGGCGCCGAGGACTTCAGCTACTACCTGCAGAAGATTCCCGGCTGCTACTTCATGATCGGCAACGGCGACGGCGCGCACCGCGAGGGCGGCCACGGCCTGGGCCCGTGCATGCTGCACAACCCCAGCTACGACTTCAACGACGACCTGATCCCGCTGGGCGCCACGGCCTGGGTGCGCATCGCCGAGCAGTGGTTGAACACGCCACGCTGAATTGGCACACCCCCGAAGCGGCTTCGCCGCCTCCCCCTCCAGGGGGCGCCGCCGCAGGCCCGGCGGAGCCGGATCCTGGGCGGCCGCTGGGTTGGGGCTGTGCCTTGCCAATCCCGTTGCAGTGAGCTGAAGCCCATGCCCAACGCCAGCGCCCACTTCTCGCAAAGCTACGCCGAGGCGCGTGGCAAGTTCCTGGCCGCGGCCGAGGCCGCGAACCTGGATGTGCAGGCCGAGTTGCACCCGCTGCTGGGCCGCGACGGCGAACCGCTGGCGCTCGACATCGTGCGCGACGGCCCGGCCGATGCGCGCGCGCTGCTGATCCTCAGCTCGGCCTGCCATGGCGTGGAGGGCTTCTGCGGCTCGGGCGTGCAGACGGCGCTGCTGGGCGATGCGGGCTTTCGCGCCGCGGCGCGCGCGGCGGGGGTGGCCGTGCTGTACCTGCATGCACTGAACCCCTGGGGCTTCTCGTGGTGGCGCCGCACCACGCACGAGAACGTGGACCTGAACCGCAACTTTCTGGATTTCCACCAGCCGCTGCCGGTGAACACCGCCTATGCCGCCCTGGCCCACCTGGCCGTGCCGCGCGACTGGCCGCCCACGCCCGAGGTGCAGCAGGCGGTGGACAACTACATCCACCACCACGGCGCGCGCGCCTGGCAGAGCGCGCTGTCGGCCGGCCAGTACGCCGATCCAGAAGGCCTGTTCTACGGCGGCCAGGCGCCCACCTGGAGCCAGATGGCCTTGCGCCATGCCCTGCGCGCGCAGGGGCAACGCTGCGCGCGGCTGGGCTGGATCGACCTGCACACCGGCCTGGGGCCCAGCGGCGTGGGCGAGCGCATCTTCGCCTGCCGCGACGACGCCGCCGCGCTGGCGCGCGCCCGCGCCTGGTGGGGCCCGCGCATCACGTCGATCTACGACGGCTCGTC
>CAYPDO010000959.1:0-1807 GCA_964409495.1 uncultured Bordetella sp. | reverse complement strand
CGGCCAGGGCCACCTCCACGGTCCAGGGGCTGGTGATGCGGGCATGGCCTTGCAGCACCTCCACGCCCAGGCCGGTGTAGCGCTCGACCGAGTCGTGCGGCGCGATGTCGGCGATCACGCGGTGCACGCGCTGCATCACCGCGGCGAAATCAACGCGGCCGGCAGCATCGGCCACGCCCAGCTCATGCGCCTTTTTCAGCTGCCGTGCCATCTTGGCCGAGCGGATCAGCGCCTTGCTCGGCACGCAGCCGAAGTTCAGGCAGTCGCCGCCCATGCGGTGGCCCTCGACCAGCGTCACCCTGGCCTTCACGGCGGCCGCGATGTAGGCCGAGACCAGCCCGCCGGCGCCGGCGCCGATGACCACCAGGTTGCGGTCGAAGCGGCGCGGCCGCGGCCAGCGGGCGTAGACCTTGCGCCGCGCCAGCCAGCCCACGCCGGCCTTGGCCAGCAGCGGAAACAGCCCCAGCAGCACGAAGCTGCCCAGCAGCCCCGGCGAGAGGATGTCGCCCGCCGACTGGATGGCGGCCAGCTGCGTGCCGGCGTTCACATACACCGCCGTGCCGGCCAGCATGCCGATTTGGCTGACCCCGTAGAAGCGGCCGGCGGCCATGGGCGTGAGGCCCATCAACAGGTTGACCAGCCAGAACGGAAACACCGGCACCAGACGCAGCGTGAGCAGGTAGAAGACGCCGTCCTTGCGCACGCCCTCGTTGATCGGATCGAGCAGCTTGCCAAAGCGCGCCTGGATGGCGTCACGCAGCAGGTGGCGGGCCACCAGGAAGGCCAGCAGCGCGCCCAGGCTGGACGCAAAGCTCACCAGCAGCAGGCCCCAGGCCAGCCCGAACATCGCGCCGGCCGCCAGCGTGAGGATCACCGCGCCCGGAATCGACAGCGCCGCCGCCACCACGTAGACGGCAAAGAACACCGCCGCGGTGGCCAGCGGCCGCGCCAGCACCTGCGCCTGCAGCGCGTCGCGGCTTTCCTTGAGCCGTTCCAGCGTGAGCAGCTCGCCCAGCCCGAAGTGCTGCCAGGCCCAGGCCGCCAGCAGCGCCACGGCCACGGCACCCGCCCACAGCAAGGCCCGGGCATGGCGGGACATCAGCGCGCTCCGGCGGTCTGGCCAGAGGCGGCCGGCTGCGCCATCACCGGGGCACCGGCCTCCAGCGCGCCGCCGCAGCTGCTGCCCTGCCCAGCCGTGCAGCCGTAACAATGGTCGGCGATGCGGATGTCGGTGCCTGCCGGGTCGTGGCGCAGCAGGTCACGCAGATGCGGGCGGGGCTGGCCGGCCAGGCTGGCGCGCAGGCCCAGCATCTGGTTGAAGTCGCAGTCGTGGAGAAAGCCCTGCCAGTCCACGCTCAGCAGGCTGCGGCACATCACGGTGTCGAGGTTCTCGGCGCGGTAGTTGTCGCGCAGCAGCTGCATGTAGCTGCCAAAGCTGCCCTTGCTGACCAGGGTGCTGCCAAAGCGCTGGATCGGCATGTTGGTCAGCGCGAACAGGTGGTCGAAGCGGATGCCGAAGTGCAGCAGCAGCTCGCGCTTGTAGTCGGCCTCGAGCGGCCCCTGCGCCGGCGGCAGCACCGCGCCCTGCGGGTTGTAGACCAGGTTCAGCACCAGGCCACGCGCCGGGTCGCCATAGCCCAGCGCATTGAGCTGGCGCAGGCCGGCGATGCTGCGCTCGAACACGCCGTCGCCGCGCTGGCGGTCGACATTGGCCGGTGAATAGCATGGCAGCGAGGCGGTCACCTCCACGCCCTGGGCGGCCAGGAACGCGGCCAGATCCAGCTGCCCCGGCTCCGACAGGATGGTC
>CAYPDO010000958.1:1077-1810 GCA_964409495.1 uncultured Bordetella sp. | reverse complement strand
CTGGCCGCGCTGCGCGCCGCCGCCGAGCTGGCCGCGCGCGATGCGCCGCTGCCCGCCCTGCCTGCCCCCGCCGCCGCCATGCAGCAGCCCGCCCGGCCCCTGCCCGAGCGCGCCGCCGCGCCCGCGCTGCAAAACTTGCTAGATCGCATCCGACGCGACTTTCCCCGCCCCGCCTGGGACTGGCTGGGCGAAGGCCTGGCCCGCGTGGCCGACTGGCAAGACGCCGCCTACGGTGCCGAATACCTTGACCGCGTGGCCCCGCTGGCCGCGGCCGACACCGGTGCCGATGGCCATGCGCTGAGCATCGAGGCCGCGCGCTGGGTGGCCGTGGCCATGAGCTACGACGACGTGATCCGCGTGGCCGCGCTGAAGACCCGCGCCGAGCGCAGCGCCAGGCTGCGCGCCGAGGTGGGCGCCAGCGCCAATTCGGTGTTTGGCAGCGAGGAGTACTTCCACCCCCGGCTGGAAGAAGCCCTGGGCACCCTGCCCCGCGCGCTGGCCGACTGGCTGGACGCCCGGCCCGCGCTGCGCCAGGCCGTGGCTGACCGGCTGGACCGCGGCCGCCGCATCCAATCGCACAGCCTGCGCGGCCACCTGATGCTGCGCGGCGTGGCCGGCCTGCGCCGCTGGCGCCGTGGCAGCCGCCGCCATGCGCACGAGATGGCCCATCTGCAGGCCTGGCTGCAGCAGGTGCAGCAGGCCCTGGCCGGCGGTGACGCTGCGCTGGCCGTGG
>CAYPDO010000958.1:0-1067 GCA_964409495.1 uncultured Bordetella sp. | reverse complement strand
AGCAGCCGCTTTGACCAGCTGATGGGCGCCGCCCGCCGCCTGAGCGGCCGGCCCCAAGCCGCCCCCCGGCTGGCCCAGCTGCGCGAGGCCGCGCTGCGCGATGCCGAAGGCCAGGCGCTGCGCCAGGCCCTGCAGGCGATGGACCTGGCGACATGAGTTCAACCCAGGGCATGGCCGGCCGCGTGATCGACAGCCCCGGCTGGGTGCGCCCGATGGGCCATGTGGAAGGCATGGTGGCCAGCGGCCGCCACATCTTTCTGGCCGGCCAGCTGGGCTGGGACGAGCGGGGCCAATTCGCCTGCCCCAGCCTGAGCGGCCAGGTGCGCCAGGCCCTGCACAACATCGTGGCGTTGCTGGCGCAGGCCGGCGCCGAGCCGCGGCACATCACCCGCATGACCTGGTACCTGACCGATCCCGCCGCCTGGCATGCCCAGCTGGGCGCCATTGCCCAGGCCTACAACGAGCTGATCGGCCATGCCTTTCCGCCGATGACCACGCTGGCCGTGGCCGGCCTGCTGCACGACGGGGCCCTGGTGGCCATCGACGTGACGGCCGTGGTGGATCTGCATTGAGGCACGCCGCAGCCGTCCGCCCCGCCCATCACCAGCCCACCCCCACCCCGCCATGCGCCAGCCCATGCCCCCCACGGTTCGCCGCCGCCAACTGCTCGGCCTGGTCACCGCCGGCGGTGTGATGCAGCTGACCGGGCCGGCCGCCCGCGCCCAGGCACCGGCCCAGACCTGGCCCACCAAGCCGCTGCGGGTGGTGGTGGCCTTTCCGCCCGGCGGGCTGGCCGATGTGCTGGTGCGCCACCTGCAGGCGCCCCTGCAGGAGGCCCTGGGCCAGCCGCTGCTGATTGACAACCGCGGCGGCGCCGCCGGCAACCTGGCCGCCACCGAAGTAATCCGCAACGGCGGCGACGGCCACACCGTGCTGGTGACCGTGACCACAACCGAATGGGTGAACCCGCTGCTGTTCCCCAAGCTGGGCTTCGACCCCCAGCGCGATCTGCAGCACGTGGCGCTGCTGGCCAACACACAGCTGTTTCTGGCCACCCGGCCCACGCT
>CAYPDO010000957.1:0-1811 GCA_964409495.1 uncultured Bordetella sp. | reverse complement strand
GAACAGCGGCTGCTGGCAGGTGGCGACATCGATGATCCACAGGCGCCGGTGGCCGAAGCCCACGCCGGGCTCGATGTGCAGGCTGCCTTCGTCGGGGCCGCGGTGGTGCTGCGCATCGTTCATGCGCTGCAGCACCGCGCGGTCTACCGGCCGGGTGCCACGGGTGTCGACGAGTCCGGTGATGCCGCACATGGTGTGTCAGTTCCGTCTTGCGTTGGGTTGCCGCTGCGCCAGCAGGCGGTCGTACAGCGCCTGGTAGGCGCCCACCATGGCCTGCAGGCTGAACTCGCGTTCCACCCGCGCCCGGCCAGCGCGGCCGAAGGCGGCCGAGCGCGCCGGATCGTTGGCCAGCACGAGCACAGCCTGCGCCATGGCCTCGACATCGGCCGCCGGCACCACCGTGCCGGTGACGCCCTGCTGCACCAGTTCGGCATTGCCGCCCACCGCCGTGGCCACCACCGGCAGGCCGCAGGCCATGGCCTCCAGAATGGTATTCGAGATGCCCTCGGCCAGTGACGGCAGCACGAAGCAATCCAGGCCCCGCATGACATCCGGCACGTCGCCCCGCTCGCCCGGCAGCCAGGCCAGTTCGGCCACACCGGCCTCGGCCAGCAGGGCCCGGGCCTCGTCGCGCAGCGGTCCGCCGCCCACCATCACCAGGCGCAGGCGGTCGTGCAGCGCCGGCTGCAGCTGCAGGGCGCGGATGAAGGCGCGCGCCAGGTCGGTTTGCGCCTTCACCGTCTGCATGCGGCCCACGGTGCCCAGCAGGTACAGGCCGGGCGCGTTGAACGGGCTGCCGGCCATCGGCGCACGGCGGTCCGGCGCCGGGCTGAAGCGCGTGATGTCCACGCCGTTGTAGATCTGGCTCAGGCGCGCCGCGGGCACGCCCACCTTGCGATGCAGGTAGCCGGCCAGGTCTTGCGACAGCGCCACGTACTGGTGCACGAAGGGGCGGTACAGCCGGCGCATCCACTGGTGCTTGCGGCTGCTGCCGTCCAGGTCTTCCACGTCGCGGCCGTGTTCGCCATGCACGCGCACGGGCACGCTGGTCCAGGCTGCGGGCACCTGGCATTCCAGCGCCGCCAGGTTGCGGGTGTGCACCACGGCGGGCTGCAGCTCGCGCATCAGCGCGGCCAGGCGCGGGTACAGCTTGGCGCCATGGCCGGGCGGCTTGTGCAGCGACACGTACTGCACATCGCTGCGCCGCACGCGGCGCGCAAAGCCCTCGGCCACCTCGGTGAGTGCCACCACCGCATGCCGGTAGGCACCGGCCGGCATGTGGTTGATGAGGTTGACGACGCCGTTCTCCAGGCCGCCGGTGTCGAAGCGGTAGACCACGTGCATCACCAGCGGCGGCGCCGAGGACGAGGCCTGCATCACCGGTCGACAGCCCCGGCGCCCGCTGTCACAGACGCCAGAGGCGGAAACCCGCGCCGGTGATCAGCTCGGGCTTGAAGGCCGCCTTCACATCGATGAAGGCACCGCCCTTGACCAGCTTCTTGCCGATGTCCTCGGCGCTGAGCGCGGCGAACTCGTTGTGCGACACCGCCGCCACGATGGCATCGGCGCGCGGCAGGTCGTCATAGGGCGTCAGGCGCACGCCGTACTCGTGCATGGCCTCGTCGGCCTCGGCCTGCGGATCGGCCACGAACACGTCCACGCCATAACTTTCAAGCTCGCGGATGATGTCGATGACCTTGCTGTTGCGCAGATCGCCGCAGTTTTCCTTGAAGGTGAGGCCCAGCACATTGACGCGCGCGCCCTTGATGTAGCTGCCGCTGGCGATCATGTGCTTGATCGTCTGCTCGGCG